>JAFOHJ010000059.1 GCA_017421885.1 Clostridia bacterium | reverse complement strand
TTTTGAAAATTCTTTTAGAATTTGATGAAACATAAGACTTAGGTGAAGTGGATAAGAAACAAATCTTACTTTTTATGTACTTGTTGTATAGCTGTTGGGTGTATCTATTAATAAAGGGTAAAATAAAAAGAGTAGAACTCTATCTTTGAAATAGGGTTCTACTCTTTTGTGATTATTGTATTATCCGATTATAGACTTTGCCAGAGTTGGAAGGGGCTGCATGGGCATCTCTTCCGTTGTAGAGAGGTTCTGACAGAAAGCTGTGTACGATTTCTTTGTCATTTCCGGATTCCAGGTATCAATTACGGCTTTTGCATATTCAGCTTTGTTCTTAAGGAGCTTATATGCAGAGAGAGCAAAGACTTTGGCGGCCATTACATATGCCAGATATTCGTCTTCCATCTGCATGTCCTTCGTATGAAGGTCGTTCTTTACACCACCGGTCGTAAAGCGCATTGCAGGCATAATGTGCTGTACATCACCGAAGTCGTTTGAGCCGTATCTGTGATTTGTTGCGGGAAGATGGGCAGTGGGGTACTCATCGATCTGAGCCAAAGTCTCGTCTATACATTTGCACTGATCGAGAGTATAGGACAGATTGTTCATTGTTTTGCAGTCTGTCTGGATAGTGAGGCCGCAGCCCATGGCAACTGCGCCGGCACGCATAGCTCTGTCGAACTTTGCGCTGGCGTCTTGAAGTGCCTCATTAGATGCTGCGCGGACGATGTAGTTGAGAACTACACGCTCAGCAACTACATTTGCAGCCTTGCCATTTTCTACTATGAAGCCATGAATTCTTACGCCGTCAGCTTCTCTGAAGGTCTCGCGCTGTGCGTCCAAGGCGTGCATAGCGATCGACATTGCCGACATTGCATCGACACCGAGGAAGGGAGAAGCACCATGGCAGGCTTTTCCATGGAAAGTGACCAGTTTGGTTACACAGCCATTATTTGTGCCGTTGTGGCGAACAATTCGCTGTTCAGGAAGAAGGTGATGGCCGAGAGTGATGTCTATATCGTCAAATGCACCTATTCTAATAAGTTCGCTCTTACCGCTGGGGAACTGGATCTTTCCTTCAGACACGAGTTTGCTTATGATATCGGGAGATGCGCCTTCTTCGCAGGGGACACCGAGGAAGACCACATTACCGTCAAGCGCAGCCATAACTTCAGGGTCATTAAGACCGAATGCGGCTCCAAGGACAGCAGCTATCTGGCCATGGTGACCACAGATATGAGCTGCGCCGTTTTCAGGATTTGCGTCCGGATGGCCTTCGTATATGACGGCATCGAGTTCGCCCATAAGTGCTACAGTGGGACCGGTCTGGCTGGGAGGCTTTAAGTATCCCTTAATACCTGTAGTTGCAATGTTCTCAACGGTGTGCATACCCATTTTCTTAAAGACATCAGACATCACACCGGCTGTGCGATGCTCAAACCAACCCGGTTCTGCGTGATAGTAAATATCACGGCCAAGTTCGATGATTTCATCCTTATGCGCTTCGATATTGTCGCATATTTTCTGTTCAATAGAGTCAAGATTTTTCATTCAGGACCCCTCCTTGCGGTTGACTTTATATCAGATATTCTGGAAATCTACCTTTGCGTTGCCGTTTTCGTCGTATGTGACGGCATCCTTATCGAGCATGATCTCGTCAACAGCCTTGAGATATTCCTTGATGGAGGAATAGGGTGCCTTGTAATTGGCGATGATCTCCTTGGCAGTAGCTGCGTCATTCTTCAGAAGTTCGTCGATAATAAACAGCTGGACTTTTGCAGAGTTGCCGCACATCTGGTAAGGATCTGTGATCTCAAAGTCGATTCCGTGCATTGTTCCTCTTCCGCCGCCGCTGTGGAACTGCATGCCGGGCATGACACAGGTTACATCACCGAAGTCAGAAGAGCCGGTGCCCCACTCGGTATAGTCAAAGAAAACTTCTTCACCGTTGACAAGTTCATTACAGCATTTTTCGACGAGCTTCATGTATGTTACATCATGGATCTCAGGGGAATAGCCGGGGCGGTCGCAGAGTTCTACACCTGCGCCCATGGCAAGAGCTGCACCGGTGAGTGCGCGGTTTACCTTCCTGTTCTCACGCTTGATAGCTTCGAGAGTAGAGCCGCGGACATAGGATTCGATCTTCATTTCGTCGGGAATGATATTAACCGCACAGTTGACACCCTTCAAGATAGGATGGAAACGGATATAGTCCTTCTCCTGAAATGTCTCGCGAATGTCGTTGACAGCCTGAAGGCCGAGGTGTGCGGCATACTGAGCATTGATTCCCAGATGGGGCGCGCCGCCGGCATGGGAACTCTTGCCCTTGAATTTGATGGTCTTTGCCATACAGCCGTTGCTGCCGATATTGGACATAAAGTTATAGCTTTCGGTGATGCCGTGTACCATGAGAGCAATATCGCAGTCATCGAGGAAGCCGCGATGCATGAACTCTACCTTACCGCCATTGTACTTTATAATGCCCTGTTGACGGAGTTCTTCACGGAATGCCAGCTGGATCATTTCTTCGGCGGGAACGGCGATCAGTCTGATCGAGCCGCAAAGGCCATCAAGAGCACCGGGTTCTTTGAGCGCAGCAGCCAGACCGAGCAGGGCGGCACCCTGAGCGTGATGGGCACAGCAGTGGGTCATGCCGTTGACAGATTCGGGATGGTTGGCAATATCAAGAGCATCAAGCTCACCGAATATGACCAGCTTGGGGCCGGGCTTTCCGGTGTCCAGATCGGTCCAGAATCCGGGGATATTGCCTGCCTGATGGAGCTCATAGCCAAGTGCTTCGAACTTCTCTGTCAGGTATTCGTTTGCCTGCCATTCGGTGAAACCTGTCTGAGGATGAGCCCAAAGCCATCTTTCGGCATCGAGAATAAGCTGTTTGTGAGTGTCTACATTCTTTACCAGAAGTTCCTGTCGGTTTGTCATATAGCTCTGCCTCCTTATATCTGATATGGGATTATTTACTGTGTTAATATAATACCAAGATAAGCGGAGGGGGTAAAGATGGTTTTGAAAGAATTAGAAAAGTTTGGTTGATATGCTGAAACAAATTATTTGTGTTGCATAACATTCTGGCAGCGATATCGATAAAGCATCGAGTGCAGGATCAGCTCGCTTTTTCCAGGCTATAACAGGATCAGATGTTTCTTTTGAGACTTACCATTGAACCAGCGGTTCAATGACATATTGCTCTCCGCGTTATATGATACAGACATAACAAATAACAAGGAGTGATACCATGAATCTTAAAGAAGCATTTCGTTTTCAGAATAAGCTGCAGGCGCTGATGAATGAGGCGCAGAGCATACTGCTGCAGGACCGCAATATAACAAAAACTCAGACAACCGTCTTCCATAAGAAGATCATGCCTGAGCTTGAGAATGAGGTTACAGTCGACATTGCACCCAGCGAATATGCCGACCGCATAAATGAAGTTGTATCTTTTCTGATGCATCTGCTGGACGAGCACGAAAAGCTGGCCAGAGGTATCCATGATGCAAAGGCGGCGCTGCCCATCGATATGGACAACGAAGTATCGCTTAACGGCAAGCGACAGAACATCGCTTCTGTTCTGCGAAGGATGGTGGATCTTCGCAGCTCAGAGCAGGTGCTGCCGGGAGGCGGCATCGGATATCGATTTAATGCCGAGGGCAATCAGGTGTCCTACCGCTGTGATGCCAAGCGAGTCACGACTATCAATTTCGACCGCAACAAGATGCGCAGCCGTCTTTCGGAGCTTAACCGTAAGTCCGATGAGGTGAGTGCGCAGCTGGATCGCTGCATGGTCAACTCGGAGGTGGCCTATGAGGCTCCCTTCGATGTGAATGACAGCTTTCACACCGTCTTTGAAAACTATCTTGAGGCGATTGTGTAGAAAAACGGCCTTCGGCCCGGGCCGGAGGTCATGGATGCGGCAGGATAAGGGGAAGCGGAGATCGGTTCAGGTGCAGATGAACTATAATGCTGCATGAAAATAACATAGGATGATCGAAAATCAGTTTATATTATTGAAGATATTCTGGAGTGGGGCGCAAGCCGTTTCCATCATCGTCATGCGTAAAAACGTTTTTCGCCTATCGTCATACCGATAAATCCATCTATCCACATTCGTTTCCCATAATCATAATATATGGGCTATATAGTCCAATTCTTTCATAAAGAAAATACCAGAGGTATTCGAGCAAAGAGCATATTTTTTATGCTCCGGTTTCGGATACCGAAGAGAAAATGGTCTAAGCGACCCTGGACTTCTGCCGTTTCCATGATTTTCGGCCCCAATAAACAGCCGAGCAGCAGGCTTTGGCCTGCTGCTCGCAAACGATCATATTAAGTTTGGGCTTTGCCGAGACCAGGATCTCGTCCATGGGTACATCGAGCAGAGCACTCAGGGCATACAGGTTGTCGACAGTGGGCAGGCTGGTGCCGTGCTGCCACTTGTAGATGGCGCGGGGCTCTTCGAAGCCGAAGTAGGCCTGCAGGTCGCGCACGGTGAGGCCGCGTTCCTTGCGAAGACGCATGATGTTTTCGCCCGTAGCGACAGGGTCGATAACGGGGAAGAGTGTTTTGCGCATTGTAAATCGCCTCCAATACAGAATATTTTATGAGGATATTATAAAATACACCCGTAAGGCATAAAAGGCAAGAAAAAAGTCGTATTTGTAATGAGAATGTCACATAGGAGGAGAAATAATTACACAGACAGTACCTCTTAAGAAACGCAGCAAGCGAGCACAGAAAGAATATCATTCAAGGCAGCGCGCCTCGTGGATGGGGGTCAACCCGGTGACACGAGTCGTGCCGAGCGGAAAGAATTACGACCGCAGAAAGATAAAGCAGGATACTCGCGATGCAAAGAACAGTCTGACATAAACACCTTTGGGATCAATTGACCACAAGGGTGTTTTTGTATATCTGAAAAGCATATTTTAAATCAACTTTTAAAGAAAATTGTTTCTTCATATTGCATTTTTGCGCCTTGGAGTCTATAATCAAGGCAATTATCTGATTAAACAGGAAAGGCAGAGAAACTCTTATGAAAACAGCTATCAAGTGCGGTAAGCTCTTTAATTCAAACGACGGAACAGTTCAGGAGAATATGCTTGTTCTCATCGACGGAAAGAAGATCACCGATGTTATACCCTGTCCCGAACAGCTGCCTCAGGATCACGAGATCATCGACCTGTCCGACAGCTTTGTAATGCCCGGCCTTATCGATGCCCATGTTCATTTGGGCAGCACCGGCCACAACGATCCCTACAGCGCTTCGCAGGCCCTGCTGGGAGATGCCGTTGTTCAGGCTCTTGAAAATGCAAGGGTCAATCTTATGGCCGGCTTCACCACAGTCCGCGACTGCGGCAGCAAAGGCTTTACCAACGTATCGGTAAGAAATGCGATCGCTCAGGGCAAGTTCCCCGGATCCCGTATTTTTGCCAGCGGCGGCGGTATCAGCTCGACCGGCGGCCATGCTGATGACCATTTCAGCCCCTATCTTAAGAATACATTGGGCATCGGCCCCTGCGACGGCCCCTATGAGGCGCGCAAAGCCGCAAGATATAACCTCAAGTACGGTGCCGATTTTATCAAGGTCATGGCGACCGGCGGCGTTATGTCGCTGGGAACAACTGTAGGCTCGCAGCAGCTGACGCAGGATGAAATGAATGCCATCTGCGAGATCGCAAGAATGTATGGCGTACACACCGCTGCTCATGCTCATGGCACCGAGGGCATCAAGGCGGCAGCACGCGCCGGCATCACATCCATCGAGCACGGCATGATGCTGGACGACGAGGCCATCGAGCTCTTCCTCGAGCATGGAACATACCATACCCCCACCATCATTGCCGCCGAGCGCATCATTGTCTGTGGCGAGAAGATGGGCCTTCAGACATGGATGATCGACAAGGCAAAGCAGGTATACGAGCATCACGAGTGGGGCGTACGCGAGGGTATGCGCCTTGGCGTAAAGCATACATTCGGCACCGATGCCGGCACACCCTCCAATTTCCACGGCAAGCAGACCTATGAGTTCGAGCTGATGACAAAGTTCGGCTTCACACCTGCCCAGACCCTTATCGCCGCAACAAAGACCAATGCCGAGCTGCTTTCTTCCTATGATAAGTTCGGTTCGGTCGAGGCAGGCAAGCTGGCCGATATCGTAGCCTTCAAGAAGGATCCCCTTGAGGATATCACCGTCATGAAGGAATGTGCTTTCGTTATGAAGGAAGGCGTAGTTTATAAGCAGTAAGAGAATAACCATATTATATATCCCCGGCAGAATGTACTGCCGGGGATATTTTCATGTTTGAAATCACGTTATAAAACATTATTATATACACGTTATCTATAACTGGATAAAAATATATAGATATAGCTTATAATTATTATTGTTCAGAATAAAAATTCATATTTTTCAAAAAATGTAAAACATTAGGATTATAGTATTGAAATTAATAAATAATCTGCGATAATTTTGTTTTTTCTATATAAATGAATTCTACATCGACATTAATTGCGCACGCTGCCCCCATGCCACCGACCGCTGCCGTGAGGCGGCTCCCGAACTCCATGAGGTCAGACCCGGCCACAAGGTCGCCTGCCACCTTATCAGCAGATAACAACCTTTCTTTTCTCAGACATGACCCTCCCTGCAGCTTCTCTGCAGGGAGGGATTTTATATGCGATTGTCATGCTTGCTTTTTATCCTGTGTTCTTATACAATAAAAATAGCAAACATAATAAAATACCCGATATTATGAATGGAGGCACTGAAATGACAGTAAAAGAAATGTATCAGATCGTAATGGATCTTGTTGGCCTTGAGTTTATGCCCGAAGACAGCGGCATTGTCTATGACAACGAAAAGGATGTCAAGCGCGTGCTGGCAGGCATCGATATGGATACCACAATGCTCATGCTGGCCAAGCAGCTGGGGTTTGACTGTGTTGCACAGCACCATCCCAACGGCATTCTCAACCCCGGCACAGCCGAGCTGTTCAGCCGCGACCATATGAAGAAGCTGATGGAGTGCGGCGTTCCCATCAACGAGGCTCAGCGCCTTGCGTATGACGGCAAGCGCACCCGTGAGCAGGGTATGCACACACGCAACAAGACCCAGATGCGCGATGTTGCAAAGCTGCTGGATATCAATGATGTTGCCTTCCACACACCTGCCGATATGCTGGCCGAGCGCACAGTTCAGGCCAAGATGGATGCCCTCAGCGAACGCAATCCCAGAGCTACGGTTCAGGATGTTATCGACGAGCTGATGACCATCCGCGAGTATGCCGAGGCTCTTGAGGGCCAGCAGCCCGAGGTATGGGTCGGCTCGAAGGACAGCTTTGCCGGAAAGATCTATGTTGAGATGTACGGCGTAGGCGCGCCTACTCTTGAGGAATACATCGCCTGCTCCAATGCCGGCGTCGGCACATTTATCGGTATGCACGCAAAGCCCGAGATCGTCGAAGGCCTCAAGAAGCACAACAAGTCCAACCTTATCATTGCAGGCCATATGGCCAGCGACTCGGTAGGCTTCAACCAGATCCTCAAGGCATGGGAGGATAAGGGCATCGAGGTCGTCCGCATCAGCGGTATTGTGTAATAAAGATAATAAAAAATGCTTCCCGTGAGGGAAGCATTTTTTGTATATTCAATTAGAGTTCGGTCTTCCACAGGCCGTGGAGATTGCAGTAGGCATATACTGCTACCGGCTTCTCGCCGTTCAGGATAAATGTGACATGAGGAGCCTCGCCGGGGCTGAGGAACTTTCTCTGAATGCCGTTTTCGGTAACCAGCTGGACCCATTCGATCCAATGCACATCGATCATAGGATGATCTACCGAGCCTACATTAACTTCTACAATATTTTCGTTGACTGTGACTGCGGGAATATGCTTTTCGCCGCTTGCCTCAACTGTGTTAGGAACCAGTTCGTTCATCTTCTGTCCGCAGCAGAAGGGGGGAACGCCTGCATCGTTTACCATCTCAATGATGTTGCCGCAGTGTGCACAGATATAAAACTTAGTGTTTTTCATATTCTATTCCTCCGTCAATCTGATTTTGTTTTGCTTATCTTTTATGATTATATTCTAATAGAGTATGCCCATTGATTCTGTGATATAGTCACTAAAATGTTATAAGTTAAGAAAAAAGATCCACCCGAAAAGGGTGGATCTGTGCTTTTATAATGCTGTTAGATCTCGAGCCATACGCCGAGGTTCTGCTCCTTGGCCCTTTCATAGATCTGATATGCGGCGGCAATGTCTTCGACAGAGATGCCGATGGTCTCGAAGAGGGTGATCTCCTGCTCGTTGACACGGCCCTCAAGCTTATCCAGCATAACACTGCCGACCTCGCCCATAAAGTCGTCCATGGTAACTTCGCCGTTTCTCATGGGGATGGCAAGGTCGCCTGCATCGCGCATTGTGGCCTCTTCCCAGTCGTAATAGATCTTGCAGCGCTTAACGACCGATGTTTCGATCTCGCGTGCATTGCCGCTGCAGGCACCGACTGCATTTACATGGGCGCCTTCCTTAAGCCATTCGCCCTTGAGGAAGGGTGCATCGGCCTTCATTGCAGTAACCGTGCAGACGATGTCGGCATCTTTAACGGCCTGCTCGGCCGTTTCACAGGCGATGATCTCGACACCGGGGAACTTTGCCTTGAGGTGCTCGACGGCAGCTTCGACTGCGGCGGGGAACATATCCCAGACATAGACTGTCTTGATATCACGGATATATGTCATGGCCTCGGCATGAGCCTTGCCCTGATTGCCTGCGCCGAGGATGGCAACGGAGGATGCATCCTTACGTGCCAGAACATCGGTTGCGGCAGCCGATGTGGCGGCTGTGCGAACGACGGTGATGAGTTCGGCATCAACTATGGCCAGCAGAGCGCCGGTGACTGTGTCAAACAGGGGAACAACGCCCTGATTTGTGCGTGTCTTCTTGGTTTCGGGGCCGGGGAAGATGATCACCTTGCTGCCGGTGACATTCTTGCTGAGCAAGGATGCGGGCATCAGGGCCAGCATATTTCCGCCTTCATGGGGGATCATCTGGCGCTGGAGCATCTTGATCTCGCCCTTGGTTGCGGAGATAAGTGTGTCGCGCATGGCGGGGATGCACTCTTCGATGGAGAGCAGCTGCGTGCAGAGCTCACGGTTAACGATCAGTGTCTTGTTCATATTGGGCGCTCCTTTTCTGTATGTATAACGATTTACTATATTATACAGGGATTGAGCTTTAATTGCAACGAGTTAAAAATAGTTAATATAAAAAGCGCTGTTTTTAGCTATACAGCTTATGGGACAGGTGTTTTGGTATAATTTAATCATAGAAAAGAGATAGAAAAGAGGGACAGATATGACAGTTATCGAGTTCAGAAAAGAGAAGAATATCAAACGAAGCAGTACTATCTTTGGTTGGATAGAAAAGGGATATATGCCCGGGGTAAAAGACACTGTTACAGGCATCATAGATATTCCTGCGGATATGCCGCTGCCTTATAAGAGCAACGGACGCATTACAAAAATATCGAGCCTCAAAAAAGCGTTCATTAAGGCAGCGGATGAAGGAAGATCTGTATATCCTCAGATGTTTCCTAAAATAAGTACTGAGAACTTCAAAATGGCACTTGCAGATATGGTAAGTGAAGGCGACATCAGGATTTGTTATTGTTCCAACGGAGCGCCATATCTTTACCTTGTAAAGAGTAAAGAAATTAATACATCGGAGATTATTGCCACCACTGCCGATTGTATCGGTGCAGCAGCTGCCGTGATGCAGGCAGTACATGCATTTTACCTGCTAAAATGAATCGGTAAATTATAATGTCACCTTACATGGGTGGCATTTTGTTATCTTGATAAAATGATGATTGACAGAAGCTTGCGGGATATGTGATACTATAATTATAGTAAAATATAAAGAAAGGGAGGAAGCTCCATGAAGAAAACCGCAAAGTTATTTATTATGCTGTCGTTCCTCTGTGTAATTGCGTTTGCGCTGCCGCAGGAGGTAATTGCCGCAGAAACGGTGTATGACCTTGAGTTCAGCGAGGTCAGGCTGTTTTGCAATCTTCGACATAGTGTTGAGGCAAAGAACATTATAAATGATGAGATCGATATATTTTTCCGTGTCACAAATAATGGAACAGAAAAATATGGTTATATCATGTGTGTGTGTTACAGCCCTGATGGGCAGTTTCTGAGGCAGGAATGGAAACCCAATATAGCAGAGCCTACCGAATATGGATCGGTATATTATGATTTTATTATAGATAACAGCGATGGCGAAGTGGGATATGTCAAGATATTCGCTTTTGACTCTTTTGAAAATATGAAGCCCATTGCCGAACCGGTTGAGCTCCATACTGCGACAGGAGAACATCCTGTGCTGTGGATGGGCAAACAGGAAACCGTAAATGGATATACCAGAGTTTATGTCATGGGTGATGAATATTACGGGTGGTATATCCTCGATGAAAGCATCTCCCCCGATCTTCTGAACGAGTAC
>JAFOHJ010000058.1 GCA_017421885.1 Clostridia bacterium | reverse complement strand
GCATGATATGGATTATCCCAAATGCCCCTTCTGCGGATATGATTATATAAAGAGATAAGGGAGGCATGCGGGCGAGCAATGCTCGCCCCTACGAGTCGTCTGACGGGAAAAGGCCACTATTCACTATTACCTATTACTCAAAAAATCCACCCCGAAGGGTGGATTTTTCTATTCTTCCATAAGCTGTCCGAAGATAAGCTCTTCGAAAGTGAGGGTCTTGCCAAGCTCAAAAAGCTTCTCTGCCAATATAGGCAGGTTTTCGGTAAAATCCTCATGGCTGATGGGCCCCATGTCGGCATCTCCGTCATAGAGATGGAAGAAATATTTCTTTTCACCTGATTTTGTGAGGTACTTTGTGTCGGGATAGCGTTTGTAGAGGTATCTTATCCATTCCGCCGCGTCGTCGACAGTCTTAAACATAAGGACCTTGTTTATTAAGAACACGATCTCATCTCCTTATCTTGTTATACCCTGATTATAACTCATTAAGGAAAGGCATGAAAAACAAGGCGCGGAGTTTGAAAGTACAAAAAATCCACCCCGAAGGGTGGATTTTCATGTCTTACTTCATGTCGTCCAGCTTGGGCAGGGGATTCATTTCGATGACTTCCTCGCTCATCATGCTGTCCATATATGCGATGTATTCTTCCTTGGTCATAACGGCCTCGAAGCTGTCCATCATAGCCTTGGCATAGTCGCCGCCGTTCTTCAGCAGCTTGTAGCCGGCCAGAGCAAAGACCTTGGCTGTCATAACGTATGCCAGATATTCGTCGGTGGGCATAACGTCGGGGTTATGCAGAACGCCGGTGAAGCCGCCGGTGCCGAACTGGATGGTGGGCATCAGGTTGGCCAGATCGCCGTAGTCGGTCGAGCCGGTCGAGTGCTTGAGCTCGCCTACGCCTGTAATCTTATACTTGCCGCCTACCGATGCGTTGGCATCCTCGAGGGCCTCGACCACCGACTTGGTCTCCTTGATGGGAACCAGAGGCAGATAGCCTGCGAAGGTCTTGATCTTCATGCCTGCGCCGGTAGCGATGGCGCCTGCGCGCATAGCACGGTCGAACTTCTTGGAAGCATCCTTGACTGCGGCAACATTGTTGGCGCGGACATAATATTCAAGAACGATCTTGTCGGCGATTACGTTTGTTGCGCTGCCGCCGAAGACTGTGAAGCCGTGGATACGGACTGTGTCCTTATCGCGGAAGGACTCGCGCTGGACATCGACTGCCATCTGAGCTACCTTGGCAGCGTTGTATGCGTCAACGCCGTTCTGAGGTGCGCCGGCTGCGTGGGCTGCGCGGCCTGTGAATGTGATCGACTTGTTTACAAAGCCGTTGTTTGTGCCGTTGGAGAGCGAAAGCTCGACTGCGGGGGATGTGTGGTGACCGACAACAATATCAATATCGTCGAGAGCGCCTACGCGGATCAGCTCGCACTTGCCGCCGCCGTAGCCGATCTTGCCTTCGTCGATCATCTGGCTCTTGAGGTCGACTTCGACGAACTCCTCGGCAGGAACGCCGAAGAAGACGATGTTGCCGTCCATAGCTTCCTTGATCTCGGGGTCGCTGAGGGCGTATGCAGCGCCCATTACGCCTGTGATCTGAGCATTATGGCCGCAGCAGTGGGATGCGCCTGTCTCGGGGTTGGCATCGGGATGGTTGGCGATGGGCAGAGCGTCGTATTCGCCCATCAGAGCAACTGTTGTGCCCTTATAGTCCTTGCCCTTGAGGTAGCCCTTAACGCCTGTGATGGCATGGCCCTCGGTGGTCTCGATGCCCAGTTCCTTAAGAACGCCTGCAAACTTGCCGGCGGTTCTGAACTCTCTGTATCCTAGCTCGGCGTGCATCCAGATGTCACGGCCGAAAGCGATGATCTCGTCCTGTTTGCTGTCGATAATATCGCAGATCTTCTGCTCAAGCTTATCCATAAATATTTGCTCCTTTGCATAAAAATAAGTCCCAATGGACATAGCATAGCACACTCTTTCCGAAATGTCCACCGTATTGACAGAATTTTTATTTATCTGATACAATGTATTTATAAAAGTTTCTTTTTACTAATCATCAGGAGGCTGTATTTATATGAAGGTAGCAATGCTTCAGATGCCTGTGGGCTTCGACAAGCAGAAGAATATCATCCATGCCATGGCGGCTGTCGAGTGGGCGGCCGGGAACGGTGCCGACATTGCCGTTCTGCCCGAGATGTGGAACTGCCCCTATTCCAACAAGTATTTTCCCGATTATGCCGAGGAGGGCATCGGCGAGAGCCGTGCCGCAATGAGCGATACGGCAAAAAGGCTGGGCATTTATCTCGTGGGCGGCTCTATCCCCGAGAGGGAGGACGGCAAGGTGTATAACACAGCTTTTGTCTATGACCGCGAGGGCCGAGAGATCGCCCGCCACCGCAAGGTGCATCTGTTTGATATCGACGTAAAGGGAGGCCAGCGCTTCTTCGAGTCGGAGACCTTTACGGCCGGAAACGAAGTCACCCTTTTCGACACCGAATGGGGCAAAATGGGCCTGTGCATCTGCTTTGATATGCGTTTCCCCGAGCTCAGCCGTATCATGTCGCTGGAGGGGGCCAGGGCGGTGTTTGTCCCTGCCGCCTTCAATATGACCACCGGCCCCGCCCATTGGGAGACCATGTTCCGCCAGCGCGCCGTTGACAATCAGCTGTTCACCATAGGTGTATCGCCTGCGCGCGATGAAAACGGAGTCTATGTGGCCTATGGCAACTCGATCGTTGTCGACCCCTGGGGCAGCGTTATCGCCCGTATGGACGGCGCCGCCAACCGAATGGTGGTGGATATCGACCTGGGTAAGGTAGAGGATATCCGCGCCCAGCTGCCGCTGATGTCGGCAAGGCGTGAGGATGTGTATAAAATAAAGAGAGCATAAAGAGAGATCCCCATCCACTCATCAAGTGGATGGGGATGTTTTTTTATTTATCCATCTTGTCGATGACCTTCTTATAGGGCATCAGCATGCCCTCGGTCATCTTGCTGCCGGCCTTGGCCTTGAGCTTCTTGCTGGACATAAGCCCGCCCACAAGATACATGGCCATCATCCTGCCGCGGTTCTTCTGGTGGAAGTCATACTGGCCGTGTTCCTTATAGAACTTATGGTCGGCCTTCATCATTCCCTGCATGAGCCATATGAGGTCGCGGAAGATCTTCATGCCGCCCACGCCGTAGAAGTTCTGAGGCGGCACATATTTATGCTCGAGGGCATAGGACAGCTGAGCCGCCATGCGGTCGATCTCGCGGTCGGGGTCATATTCGTCGGTGGCGACACCGGCAAGGAAGTTGCCGCCCACCTGGGCGCGGCCTTCGATTATCATCTGGAGGTTGAACTCGCGGCTGTAGTCGCCCGAAACAAGATAGCCCATAGGCATGCCCATAGTGACGGTGCGGTGGCCGTTGCAGAACTGGCGGTCGTCATACATCTTGAAGGTGGCGCCCATCGAATGATCCTTTATCGAGAAGGCATAGACGATCGACTGGGCCGTCTGGATATCATTTCTCAGGAAATCGTCGAAGCCGTCGGTGTAGATGCATTTGCCCGACACAGCGCAGTTGAAGCAGCCGAGGCAGCCGCCGCGGAAGGGGTATTTGCTCAGGTCGACCACCCTTGTGCTGAGGGGGAAGACGGCGCGGAAGCGCTCGATCATGCTCTCCAGCTGCCCGCTTTCGCCGCTGAGGTCGGTGATGATGACAACGTCGCCCGGCTTGCTGCCGGCAGACTGGGGAACCGTGACAGGCTTATGGGCAGGAGCAGGCAGCGGAGCGGGTGCGGCCTCGCAGCAGCCGTTTTTTACGCACCACAGCACATAGTCGAGAAAATCTCTTGCCTCGCGTCGGCCCTTTTCCGAGAGAAGGTCGTCCATGTCGGCCGAAAGGCCGCGGATATAACGAAGGCCAAGGTCATGGCAGTTGTCTTCGATATATCTGTGGGCGGTGACGTCGTAGAAATGCTTGGAGGTGGTCAGCTGTGTGGCATATTTGTCCGAGAGGTCAATGTTATGCTCCTTCAGCAGCTCGATGAACCTGTGCAGCTGGCTGGGGGCAATGAAGGTATATACGGGATATGAGAAAATGATTACCCGGCTGCGCTCGATGGCATCGAGGGCCGGCTTCATGTCTTTTTCGAGGCCCTTGATGCGTGCTCCGGCATTGAGCACCTCGAACCTGACATGGGGATAGCGCTTTTCGAGATATCTGATGGTCTGCAGCGTAACGCTGTTTTCGCCCTTGGGGCTTCCGTTGATGACAAGGATATTCATAATAGAACCTCCGTTTATGTTATGGAATAAGTATAGCATAAACAGAGGTTCAGTTCAAAAATGGATAGTATGTCAGCCTATTTGAAGCAAGTTATGGCTCGTAGTCATAGGTCAGGCCTTCGGTGAGGTTATAGCAGGCTATTCGGCGCTCGACCTCGATGCAGGGAACCACCTTGGGGCAGTCGGGGCAGCGGTATTCGGTGACGGCATATCTCACCTGCTGCACCTCGTCGTGTCCATAGTGGTTATGGGCTGTGCAGGGCGAGGTGCGGCCCTCGCTGCCGTAAGAACGGTCTTCTTCCCACTCGGTATACTCGGTGGGGGT
>JAFOHJ010000057.1 GCA_017421885.1 Clostridia bacterium | reverse complement strand
CATTCGTAATCGAGGGCAAGCTGCCACATAGGCTTGTCTGCGCCATAGTCAAGAGCCTCTTTTGCCGTTGTAAATACCGCTTTGCCATCCTGTCTCATCTCGATGGGCAGAACTATGCCGGTGCTTCTTATATACTTTATCCTGCTGTCGCTGCCAAAGGTCGCTTTTATCTCCTCGGCCGAAGTGATGATGCCCGAAAGGCAAAGCAGAGCATCGCCGGAAGAGTTATATACTGTTTTCACCTTTTCGGCGCGGCTAACAAGCTGCTGTGCCACTTCATCGGCATATTCCTTGCCGCAGCACACGAACACCTGCTCGAAGCTGCCGTCGATAAACACCTCGAATCCGTCAAGCTCGACTATCTCGAACATTCCGCCGCCGGTCGACAGTGTAAGAGCTGTCATGCCAACGCTTCCGTCTTCATCAAGCACATCTATCCGCGCTTCGTTAGGATGGCGGGCGCTGAGCTTTTGCTCCGAAAAGGCGATATCCACTCCCCTCTGCTTTGCAATGGAGATCGAGTTTTTTATCTCGGGGGCGTCGTTCATCATTCCGAGAAGACCCCCGGTAAATCCAAAGTTGGAGCCCTGACCCACACAGGTGCTGGGGTAGGAGCCCTGCGAATCGTATATGATGCGCGCCTTCTTTATATCTTTTCCCCAGAGTATCGCCGTCTGGCGGCCTATGCGTGCACAGCCTGCCGAATGCGAGCTGGAAGGCCCCGCCATGATGGGGCCCAGAACATCATTGAATATGCTGTGAGCTGTCATTTATCTGTCCCCTCCCAGGTGAGTTTTCTATGTTAAAGATAACATATCGCCCCATTCTCTGCAAGTTTGACAGAATGTGCCGATGCCCTGTATAATCAAAACTGAGGTGAAATTATGGATCTCTACAGTCTTTTAAACGAACTCAAAATAGAATATGAAGAGCATATCCACGAGCCGGTATTTACCATCGAGCAGGCAAATGACATCAAGGATCAACTGGAAGGCACGGGGTGCAAAAACATCTTTATAGCCGATAAAAAGGGCGAGAACTTTGCCCTCATGATCATCCATCCAGAAAAAAGGGCCGACCTTAAGGCTGCCGCCGCCCTTCTGGACCTTAAAAAGCCTCGTTTTGCCAAAGATGACGAGCTCATGCAGTTGCTGCACCTTACCCCGGGCAGCGTTTCTCCCTTCGGACTTATAAACGATGCCGAACACAGGGTGGTTGTCCTGCTGGACAGCGAGCTTAAAAGCCTCCGCCTGCTCTTTCACCCCAACGACAACTCAAAGACCATTGCCCTTTCTTGTGATGACCTGATGCGTTTTCTGTCCTATTGTGGAAACCGCTGCATTTCGCTTTAATTTCTCTTTTATTCTCTGTAAAATATGATATAATGAGTTTATCAATAATACATCAGGAGGGTAACACCTATGTCTGCAAAAGTATTCTTCACACGCACCATCACTCCCGAAAAGGTCCTCGAGCTTTTCAAGATGGTAGATAAAGAGCTCCCCGGCAAGGTAGCCATCAAGCTCCATTCGGGCGAGAAGGGCAATCAGAACTTCCTCGGCCCCAAGTTCTGGAAGCCTGTTATCGAGCATGTAGGCGGCACAGTCGTCGAGTGCAACACAGCCTATGAGGGCGAACGCAACACAACCGAGAAGCACAAGAAGCTCATCGAATATCACGGCTGGAAGGCTGCTTTCCCCGTTGACATCATGGATGCCGAAGGTCCCGATCTGGAGCTCGATATCCCTAACGGCAAGGTCATCAAGAAGAACTACGTCGGCAAGAACATCGAAAACTATGACTCCATGCTGGTTCTCTCCCATTTCAAGGGTCATCCCATGGGTGGTTACGGTGGAGCCATCAAGCAGCTCTCCATCGGTGTTGCCTCCTCCTACGGCAAGGCATACATCCACGGCGCCGGCGAGCCCGAGAAGATCTGGACAGCCGACCACGACCTGTTCCTCGAATCCATGGCAGATGCCGCAAAGAGCGTTGTCGATTACTTTGAGGGCAAGGTAGTATATATCAATGTCATGAAGAACATGAGTGTCGACTGCGACTGCTGCGCAAAGGCCGAAGATCCCTGCATCGCTGACATCGGCATCCTTGCATCGACCGACCCCATTGCCATCGACCAGGCCTGCATAGACCTCGTTTATGCCTGCTCCGACCCCGGCAAGCCCCACCTGCTCGAGCGTATCGAGAGCCGCAACGGCGTTCATACCATCGAGGCAGCAGCCGAGCTTGGCTACGGCAGCCGCGAGTATGAGCTGGTAGAAGTTCAGTAATCTTAGATCTGTCCTATCCCCGGCTTCTGCCGGGGATATTTTATATCGGGAGGAAAACTATGCTTCAGGAAAAATATCTGTTTGAAGACAACCACGACCCGGAACTCGTCATCCCTGCCGAGGGAGTCGGCCTCGAGATCGAAAGTGAGGGCGAAAAGCTCTTCGGCAAGCTCATCATGCCGGCTGTGAAGAAGGTGGACGAGCGCACCCCTCTGCTGCTGATGCTCCACGGCCACCCGGGCAACGACCGCAACCTTGATATCTTCTTTGCCCTTCAGCGCACCGGCATCGCCACCGCTTATTTCTCCTACCGTGGCATCTGGGGTAGCTATGGCTACTATCGTTTCTCACATCTTATCGAAGATGCAAAGAATGTTGTCGCCTATCTCAAGGCTCATGCCGACGAATACCGTATCGACCCCGATCGCATCTATGTCCTCGGCCACAGCATGGGCGGATTCACTACGATAAACAGCCTTGCACAGGGCCTTGATGTAAAGGGCGCCATCGCCATGGCCCCCTGCGACCTTTCCCATATGTACGAACATGAGCCTTTGTCCTTCAAGGGTCTCACCGAGGTGCAGCCGGGCGGATGCTTCCGTATTCCCGACGGCAGCTGGCTACGCGAGGATGCTCTTGCAAATTATGAGAAGTGGCGCTTTGTCACTGCCGCCGAGAACATCCCTATCCATATCCCGCTGCATTTTATCGGTGCGGAGAATGACACGGTCACACCTTATCGCGGGCACATCCTGCCGATATATGAGCATCTTAAGGCCAAGGGCCACCCCACCAGTCTGACCATGATAAACGACGGTCACTCGTTTGTTTCCAACCGTGTGTCGCTTATCAGAACTATCTTCGGGAAGATAGCCCTGATGGAAGAAGCATAAACTCAAAAACGGCACCTGCCAATCAACATGGCAAGTGCCGTTTGTTTTGTTATTTCATATCAAAAAGAAAGCTGCCGCAGAACTTTTACATTCTGCGGCAGCTCTTTCGAAATATCTGCTATCGGCATTTACAGATATTTCTCTATAGTTAGTAGGATGCTTATGAATTAATCAATCTCATAATCCTGATCCAACTATTCTGGGCACTTTCTTTACTCTTTTTCTATCTTTCCGTGCTCCGATTATTCAGCCATGCAGCGATAGATGAATGTAACGATCTGACCACGTGTGCAGCCGTTTGCGGGAACAAATGTATCCTCGCTCATGCCGTTTGTGATCTCATTCTCTACTGCCCACAGAACTGCATCATAGTAATATGTACCTTCTTCGACGTCAACGAAGGGATTCTCGGAAGAAGCCTCCTCTGCGCCTTCCATACGCCACAGGAATGTGACGACATGTGCGCGTGTGACTGTCATATCGGGGCTGAATGTTGTTTCAGATGTGCCGTTTGTGATACCCTGCTCGATTGCCCACAGGACTGCATCGTAGTAGTAAGCACCTTCTGCTACATCTGTGAAGGGCATCTCGTCGCTCTCGGGAGCGGGAGCGCCTGCTGCACGCCACAGGAATGTAACTGCCTGTGCACGTGTGCAGATTGCATCGGGAGCGAATGTTGTCTCGGTCATGCCGTTTGTGACTTCATTCTCTACTGCCCACTGAACTGAATCTGCATAGTATGCATCTTCTGCTACGTCCTCAAATGCGGGAACTTCGGGCTCAACAGGGACTTCAGGCTCTACTGTTGCAGGCTTCTTTGCAGGCTTCTTGTATCCGCAGATATCGCAAAGCTTGTCATCGCCGTATTCGTGCTCTGCTACGTCAATCTTATCGCCGCATGCACATTCATGCCAATGAGATGTCTTATTTGTCTTCCATGTTTCCATGTCATGGCTATGGCCGAGAGCCTCACCCTCAGTCAGAGCGCAGACCTTACATGTCTTGGGCTCTGTGCAGTTAGCCTCTGCCCAATCGTGTGCTGCCTTGTCAAACTCTGTGCCGCAGCCGCATGTGTGCCAGTGGTTCTCACCGTCTGTCTCCCATGCGTCGTTTGCATCAACATGCTCGCCTGTTGCGGGGATAACCTCGCCCTTAAGGATCATTACGCCGCAATCCAGGCAGTATGTATCGCCTGTGTAACCGGCATCCTTACAGCTGGGGTTCAGAGCATCGCGGACTTCTGTCTCGCCCTTGTGGTTCTCTGCATTGATCTCGCCGTATTCAGCGCCGCAGACTTCGCACTTTGCCTTTGCTGCGCATGTTGCTTCGCCGCCCTTATGAGCTTCTACGTCAAACTTTGTTTCGCATGCGCATGTGTGCCAGTGGTTCTCGCCGTCTGTTTCCCATGCATCATTTACATCAACATGCTCGCCTGTTGCAGGGATAACCTCACCCTTAAGGATCATTACGCCGCAATCCAGGCAGTATGTATCGCCTGTGTAACCGGCATCCTTACAGCTGGGATTCAGAGCATCGCGAACTTCTGTCTCGCCCTTGTGGTTCTCTGCATTCAGTTCGCCGTATTCAGCGCCGCAGACTTCGCACTTTGCCTTTGCTGCGCATGTTGCTTCGCCGCCCTTATGTGTGCCTTCATCGATCTTATCGCCGCATGCACATGTGTGCCAATGCTTCTCACCGTCTGTTTCCCAGAGGCCATCTGCATCAACATGACCGGCTGTTGCTGCGAACTTTGCCTTGAATGTCATGGTCTTGCCATCAGCCGAAACTGTAACATTGGAGACTGTTGCATCTGCGACAACGGGCTTTGCAGCCTTGTCGAAGGAGTAACCGTCAGCTGCTGTCAGAGCTACATCAGCTGTGTATTCTGTGCTGGCTTCAAATGTTTCGCCAACCTCGGGAGACCATGTTACTGTACCTGCGAAGTTTGTGCCTTCAACAGTTGTAACGGGTGTGCCCTTCTTAACAGGAGCTGCGACAGCAACTGTCTGCTCACCTGTCAGGATTGCGTTTACAAATACCTTCTCAGGAGCTTCAACTGCTGTTGTGTCGTTAACACCATTGCCGCCCTGATAGAGCTGTTCAAAGTTGAAACCAAACTCGAGCTTTTCGGAAATATCGCTCAGAGCTGTAAATGTAACTGTGAACAGTGTGCCGCTTTCAGAAGCAAGGCTGGCGCCTGTGTATGCCATCGAAGCATATACACGGGACTTTGCCTTCTGAACGTTGGGTGTGAATGTGGGAGCAAGGCCCTCATAATCACCACCCTGTGTGGGGACTGTGCCGATCGCAATCTTTGCGATCTTTGTCTCCAACAGTGTTGTGTCGTATGTCAGAGCAAATGCCAGAGAGTCTACGCCTTCGGGCCAGTTGACATACTTAGCTGTTACTGTGAGTGTCTCGCCTGCCTTGATAGGTGCAGCTGCGCTTACCTCAGCGGGGTTAGCCTCAATTGTTACAGCAAATCCATCAGCCGCAGATGCAGGAATATACACCAGCGACATCATCATGACAATGGAAAGGAACATTGCCATACTTCTCTTGAGTGTCATTACTTATCCTCCTTTATTTTGCAGGGAATTCTTCGATGAGTCCTGCGTCAAATCTCAGGATCAGCGTTGCATCCCAGGAATCTGCTATGCCATCACCGCTGACATCTGCAACATTGATCTGTGCAGCATCAAGCTCTGTGAGGCCTGCGTCATGCCTGAGTACCAGCGTTGCATCCCACGAGTCGACTGTGCCGTCAAGGCTTACGTCACCCTTAAGATAAGGTACATCAATAGTTGCTACGACAACAGGGGCTGCGAGGCCTGTACCCGAGATCATAACAGCACTATCGGTAACTGTCTTGGGGTATACATTGCTGAATGTGATCTCGCCATCTGCCGATGCCTGAGCCTGATTGATATAAAGGATCGAGCTCTCTGTGGGGATATATTCACCCTCAGCATTGGCTGTGACAACAAAGACCATATACTGACCACCTGCTACGATGGCATCATTCTTATAGGTCAGGCTTTCCAGCTTGACAAATTTCGAATCAAAAGCAGCAGTTGTGTTGCTGTCTGCCGGTGTAACGATGGGGTCAGTTTCAGAAGCAAAAGCGGTCACACCAAGTGCGAGGACCAGCGCAACAGCTATTGCCAATGTTCTTAAACACTTTCTCATCCAATTTCCTCCTTCCTGCTATTTATCCAAATAACGAACGATGACTACTGCGATCTGCGACCTTGTAGCCGCATTGCGCGGAGCAAGCTCCGAACTGAGATCAGGTGTAGTCTCGCCGCAAAGGATCTCATTAAAAATCGACCAGTAGACCGCATTCTTTGCCCATGCGCTTACATTTGCGCTGTCAGAGAAGCTCTGGTCATACACCGATGTGAACATCATCTCCATGCCTACAGGTCTGCCTGCAAGTCGGTGAAGAATCGTCATCATCTGTTCGCGAGTGACATTACCATTGGGATCAAAGATACCGCCGCCGTAACCGTCGACGATCTTATTCTCCTCGGCCCATGCAATAGGTTCTTTATACCAGTTAGCGGTGAGGTCAATGAAACTTGCCTCCCCCTTGGGAGCAGGGCTTCCCATAACGCGCCAGAGGATCATGACAAACTCTGCGCGAGTCATGTTGTCATTGGGATAATAATGCCCCTTATCTCCGACAACGATGCCCCTCTCAGCCGCTTCCATGATGTAATCCTCGGCCCAGTTTCCGGAAACATCGTCAAACTGAGGAACATCACTTTCTTCATCGTCAGGTTCGCTCACTGCACCATCAGATGTCACAGTAATCACTCCGCCCTCTGTTTTTGCCGAAAGCCTTTCGCCCTCTTCGGTATAAATACCTTTCGGCGAATAATCCAGACCTATCTCATACTTTCCTGCTTTGGCATTTGCCGCAACCTTGAAAGTAACTGTCATCATCTTGCCGTCGCTGTCAGTATTAACGCCGGAAGCATTATACCAGTTTACGAGATGACCTTTCATTCCCTCCTCACCATCATAACGGCCGTTTTTATCAGCCAGTTCAATGGTGTTTACAACCAGTCCACCCTCTTCAAAGCTGCCCTGTGTCCTGAAGGACGCAGCCGCCGCGGTGAATAACGATG
>JAFOHJ010000056.1 GCA_017421885.1 Clostridia bacterium | reverse complement strand
GGAATCGCGGGTCTGGGTTCGTATCTCGCATTTGTCGGCGGCGCGCTTGTGCGCGGCTTCAGGTCGGCGAAGAATAATCCCGCGGTACTCTGCTGCGCGGCGGCCTTCTCTCGGGCCTTCCCGAGATCATGATAGCCGGAATCGGAACGAGAATGCTCTCCATTTGGGTAGTTGTATTCTTTACTATCTTCTCCGGCACCGATTATCTGGCCAAGAACTTTGAACTTATCAAAGATGGCCTTGTAAAAAAGGGGTAATCCAAAATGAAAATTTTTAATACACTTACTAGAAAAAAGGAAGAGTTCAAGCCTCTTGAAGAGGGAAAGGTAAGGATGTATTCCTGCGGCCCTACTGTTTATAACTACTTTCATATCGGCAACGCAAGACCCTTTATCATGTTCGATTTGCTCAGAAGATATCTTGAGTACAGAGGTTATGACGTAAGATTCGTTCAGAACTTTACAGATATTGACGACAAGGTCATTAAGAAAGCCAACGAAGAGGGCACAACATACGACAAGATCGCCGATAAGTATATTGCTGAGTATTTTGTCGATGCCAAGGGTCTTGGCATCAAGGAAGCTACTGTTCATCCCAAAGCAACCGAGAATATTGACGAGATCATCGATATCGTAAAGACACTTGAAGATAAGGGTCTTGCATATGCGGCTGAGGGCGATGTATACTTCCGCACAAAGTCTTTCAAGGACTATGGCAAGCTCTCTCATCAGCCTCTTGAGGACCTCGAGGCCGGTGCGCGTATCGATGTTCGCGAACATAAGGAAAATCCTATGGACTTTGCTCTGTGGAAGGCAGCCAAGCCCGGCGAGCCTTCGTGGGAGTCTCCCTGGGGTCAGGGTCGCCCCGGCTGGCACATCGAATGCTCGGCGATGGCAAGAAGATATCTTGGTGAGACAATCGACATCCATTCCGGCGGTGTAGACCTTTGTTTCCCCCATCATGAGAACGAGATCGCCCAGTCGGAGGGTGCAAACGGCAAGCCTTTTGCAAACTATTGGATGCACAATGCATTCCTGAATGTAGATAATCAGAAGATGTCCAAGTCGCTTGGCAACTTCTTCACAGTAAGAGATGCGGCTGCAGTATACGGCTATGAAGCTATCCGATTCTTTATGATATCGGCTCACTACCGCACACCTGTTAACTACTCGAGAGAGTCTCTTGAGCAGGCAAAGGCTTCGCTGGCAAGGATCAATGCATCCTTGGCTAACCTGGCATTCCTCAGCGATAAGGGTGCAGAGGGAGAGATGACAGAGAAGGAAAGTGCTTCTGCAGCAGCATTTGACGGTTTCAAGCAGCGCTTCTGTGATGCTATGGATGATGACCTTAATTCTGCTGATGCAGTATCGGTCATCTTCGAACTCGTTAAGGAAGCCAATACAGTCAGCGCTGAAAAGGATGTCACAAAGGCATACTGCAAGGCAGCTCTTGAGATGCTGACTGAGCTTTGCGGCGTTCTTGGCATCGGCCAGACCGAGGGTGAAGAGGACTCGCTCGATAAGGAGATCGACGAGCTGATCGCTCAGCGTCAGGCTGCAAGAAAGGCAAAGAACTTTGCCGAGGCCGACAGGATCAGAGATGACCTGAAGGCACGCGGAATTATCCTTGAGGATACACCTCAGGGCGTTAAGTGGAGCCGCGCATAATTAATTGAAATCTAACATTGCGCCTGTTGCATACCCTGTATGGGAGGGGTAAAAATGGGCGCAATGTTTGTTATATTGGCAATGTTATATTCATGTTTCATTTTGTGGTTCATTGCCAAAGTCATAAGCAGTATTTCGGATAAGTATAAATAAAAAAAGCGGCATTTCCAACATGATCTGCCGGAAGAGGTGACAGGGTTGAACAAGGAACTTACTGAAATCAGCGGAATGATCGATGCGATCATCTACCGAAGCGATGAAAGCGGATATGCTGTTGCAAAGGCAGTGCTCGATAATGGCGATGATATTACCGTTGTAGGCACTATGCCTTTTCTTGGCATGGGCGAAAGAATAACGGCCCTTGGTGAGTTCACCAGTCACCCGAAGCATGGACCTCAGTTCGCAGTGACATCCTATACACGCGAAATGCCCGAAACAGTGTCGGGAATATACGATTATCTTTCGTCGGGCACAGTCAGAGGTATTGGTGCCAAGACTGCCAAGGCCATTGTCACAGCTTTCGGTAAGGATTCCTTCAGTGTTATCGCAAACGAGCCCGAACGACTGACTCAGATAAGAGGAATATCTCTTTCACGCGCCATGGAGATGGGTGAGAGCTTCAGAAGGCTTAATGCCATGAAGATGATAATGGACTTTCTTGCTCACTATCAGCTTCCACCCCACATTTCCGCTGCTCTTTTCAGGACATATGGTACAGCATCGCTGGAACTTCTGAAAAATAATCCCTATATCCTTTGCGAGAAGGGCTTTGAAGTGGATTTTTATGAGGTAGACCGTGTTGCGTCAGATCTTGGTTTTACTGATGACTGTATCGAAAGACTTGAAGCAGGCCTTTTGTATGAGCTGTATTTCAATGCCGAAAATGGCCATGCTTTTATTCCCGAAGATAAACTGATCGAGGCAACAGCCAGCCTCTGCGAGATCGATGAGGATTCGCTTTTTGAACCGCTGGAGGATCTGATCGAAAAGGGAAAGGTCGTTCAGGATGTCGTAAGAGGGCATGATGTCTGCTATCTCGATTATCTTTATCGCTGCGAGACCTTCATTACCGACGAGGTGCACAGGCTCGTGGCTATGAAAGTTGTTGCGCCCAGAAATCTTGATAAGCTTATCGAAAAAACCGAAAGGACCCATGGGATCGAATATGGTGAAGGGCAGAAGACAGCTGTCAGGACATGTTTTGAAAGTGCGCTAACTCTTGTTACCGGAGGCCCGGGCACCGGTAAGACAACAGCTTTGCTTTGTATGCTTGAGCTGATCGAGGCTAACGGTCTCAGCTTTATGTTGGCGGCTCCCACGGGCAGAGCAGCAAAGCGAATGAGCGAGATTTGCGGGCGCGAAGCAAAGACCCTTCACAGAATGCTGGAATCGGTGTATGATTCCGCACAGGGAACAGTTGCTTTCAGGAGAGACAGGCAGAATCCTCTTGATACCGACGTTATAATCGTGGATGAGGCTTCGATGCTTGATCTTATGCTGGCGTCGTCACTTCTTGATGCCATGAAGCCTCACACAAGGCTGGTGCTTATCGGAGATGCCGACCAGCTTCCTCCAATGGGCCCGGGCAGCTTTTTCTCTGAACTTCTTGCCTGCCCTGAAATACCTAAAACGAGGCTGACTGAGATCTTCCGTCAGGCTCAGGGAAGCGACATCGTTATTAATTCCCACATGATCAATCATGGCGAGATGCCGCCGATAGCAAAAAACACCGGAGATTTCTTTTTTGCGGGTGCCCGCACCGCTGAATCCACCGCTTCAAAGGTCCTGACAATGATTACTGAAAGGATACCTTTAAAGTTCGGGATCGAGCCTGAGGATGTTCAGGTAATATGTCCTTCGCGTCAGCTCGCCTGCGGAACAACAGCACTAAACCAGCTGCTTCAGAATGAGCTCAATCCCCCTTCACGTGATAAAGCTGAAGTTAAGATGGGAAACATAGTTTTCAGAACCGGTGACAGAGTCATGCAGGTAAAAAACAATTATGATCTTATGTGGAGAAGGCTGGATGCTGCAGAGGTAGGAACAGGAGTGTTCAATGGCGATACCGGTGTAATAGTACATATAGATGTTCCTTCCCGCATCCTTGTTGTCAGATATGATGACAGGGAAGCAGACTATACATTTGATGAGATCAATCAGCTTGAGCATGCATATGCCGTGACTGTTCATAAATCCCAGGGCAGCGAGTATCAGGCGGTTGTAATACCGTTGTTTGCTGCTCCTCAGAGGCTTCTCACGCGCAGTATGCTTTACACGGCGGTCACCAGAGCGAAGAAGCTACTGGTTATTGTCGGACGGGAAGATATTGTTGCTAAAATGATTGAAACAAATAAAAAGAACAAGCGCTTTTCTGCCCTTAAGATGCGTATTATGGGGACACTGAACAATGCTTGAATATATCCTTGACCTGATTTTTCCGCCTAAATGTGTGTTCTGTCACAGCTTGCTTGATGGTGATGACAGAGAGAAAAGAATGTGTTCAGACTGCAGCAGAACTTTGATTCCGTCAGTGCATACCATTGAGGGTGAGTTCTTCGATAAAGGATGTGCGGCATACATATATTCCGGAAAGGTTCGTGAATCGCTTCATCGTTTTAAGTTTGGCGGACGGAAAGAGTATGCATCGGTTTATGCAGAGCTTCTTATTGATACCTTTGGCAGCAGTCCGATAATGAACGAAGCGGAAATTATTGTTTCGGTTCCAACAAACGGCTCCAATATCCGAAAGAGGGGATATGACCATACCGGGCTGCTTGCGCGCAAGCTGGCCGAAAAAACCTCTGTTGGGTATGCAGCAGCGCTCAGAAAGACACGGAAAACAAAGCCTATGTTTGGCCTTAAACCTAATGAAAGAAAAGCCAACATACTTGGTTCGATCGAGGTCAGAATAAATGAGGAACAAATCCGTGGAAAAACAGTCTTATTGATAGATGACATATTTACAACGGGAGCCACAGCATCGGAATGCGCCCGAGTTCTCAAACAAGGGGGAGCCGAAAAAGTATTCGTCATTACTGTTGCTAAAACGGAAAAATCATATTAAAATATAATTGTTGAAATATACGGGGAGAATGGATATAATATGGGAAGTAAAATTTTTAGTAAAATGCGAGGTATGTTTATGTCTAACGGAGATATCGGTATAGATCTTGGCACCGCGTCGGTGCTCGTATTTGTAAAAGGTAAGGGCATTGCGCTCAACGAGCCTTCGGTAGTTGCTGTCGATAAGATGACCGGCAAGATCCTGGCCGTAGGTTCCGATGCTCAGAGCATGCTGGGCAGAACACCCGGCAATATTATCGCTGTCAGACCTCTCAGAGAGGGAGTTATCTCTGATTACGACATGACAGAGAAGATGATCCGCGAGTTTATCAAGAAGGTTCTTGGTTTCAGGCTGTTCAAGCCCAATGTAATTATCTGCATTCCCAGTGTAATCACTGAGGTCGAAGAGCGTGCAGTTATCGACGCAGGCATCCAGGCCGGCGCTAAGAGAGTATATCTTATCGAAGAGCCTGTAGCAGCTGCAATCGGTGCAGGTATCGATATCGCAAAGCCCAATGGCAACATGATCGTTGACATCGGCGGCGGCACCACAGATGTTGCTGTTATTTCGCTGGGCGGCATTGTAGAGTCTACATCCATCAAGGTAGCCGGAGACAAATTTGACGAAGCTATCGTCAAGTATATCAGAAGAAAGCACAATGTTCTCATCGGCGAGCGTACAGCTGAAGAGATGAAGATTAGGATCGGTTGCGTATGCCCCAGACCTGAAGAGGTAACAATGGAAGTTAAGGGAAGATGCCTTATGACCGGCCTTCCCAAGACATTTATCGTTACATCTTCTGAGATGATGGAGGCCTTTGAAGAGGTCTCGGTCAAGATCGTAGAGGCCGTTCATTCGGTTCTTGAGAGAACAGCTCCCGAACTGGTTGGCGATATTGCAACAAACGGTATCGTTATGACCGGTGGCGGCAGCCTTATCTATGGTTTTGATCAGCTTATCGAGGCTAAGACAGGCATTACAACACGTGTTGCCGATGATGCTATCTCTTGTGTTGCATACGGCACAGGCAAATCTCTCGACAGCATCCACGCCATGCAGGATGGCACGATGAACCTTTCGAGAAAGCGTCAGATGCTTTAAGATATTACGGAGTCGGGTGGACCGGCTCCGTTTTTCATTATGGAGGTGTGGTTTCAGGTGGACGCAAGATGCCACTTTTCAAGGCTGGGTTGGGCGCTTTTCGGAGTCGCAGGTGCAGCAAACATTTCACAGTTGTTTATTACATGGATAATGGGAGAGTTTTATCCTCAGATCGCATCATCAAGGTGGTTTCCGATGATGCTTATAGCGGTGGGATATTATGTTTTCGGCCTTCCTGTGATGTGGTATATGACAAGGTTTTTAGATGGAGTAAAGATCAGACCTGTAAAAAGAGCCGCTGGAGGCATTATTTCTACCTATCTTGTATGTATGGCGATAGGTTATCTCTGCAGTTGGCTGGGGACTGCTCTCAGCGGCCTTGTTTCTGCAGTTACAGGAACAACCACAGGCAACCCTGTTGCCGAGCTTGTCAGCTATTCGGGTATACTTCCTACGGCTGTTGTTTCGGGAATAATGGCACCAGTGGTAGAGGAGCTTATTTTCAGAGGAATACTTCTAAGTAAGGCGCGTATTTTCGGCGACAGACCGGCTGTTATTCTCTCGGCTGTTACGTTTGGCCTGATGCATATGAATCTGTATCAGTTCTTCTATGCCTTTGTTATAGGAATTATCCTTGGCAAGGAGGCTTTGGAGGGCGGAATAGGCAGGAGCATACTGCTGCATATGATGATCAATCTTACAGGGGCGGTGATAATGCCTCTGCTGATAAGAGCTGATGCCAGCGGAATGCTTGCTTCTCAGGTAATTATGTTAATAATGGCAGCAGGAATATTCCTATGGATAAGGCAGGGCAGAGGTGCACTTAAGCTCAGCCATCTTTCAGGCTCCGGAGAGGCAGGAGCCTCGGATATATATATTAATCTCGGAGTCATGGCATATATCGTTTCGTGCCTTTCGGGATTTGTGGTTTCGGTGATATAAACAGAAAACCCCTGAGAGACTAGTGATCTCTCAGGGGTTGATTTTGTATAAGGGTTATTTTGTGGTCTTATCAACGAGGATGTTATAAACTTTATTGATATCGCCTGCGCCCATTGTGAAAATAATATCTCCGGGCTGTGCGTTTTCGATAATGAAATCGGCAGCGGCATCAAGTGTGGGAACACAGATGGAATCCTTGATCATATTGGAGAGCTTCTGTGATGTGATTCCCGAGAAATTGGTCTCGCGAGCAGCGAAAATCTCAGTAAGGACACATACATCGCAGTGGGAGAGGGCATCTGCAAACTCATTGAGCAGAGATACTGTTCTGGAGTAAGTATGAGGCTGGAAGATACAAACGACACGGTTGGGATTCATGTCAGCTGCGGCCTTAAGCGTAGCTTCGATCTCACTGGGATGGTGAGCATAGTCGTCAAAGATCTTTGCGCCGTTATAATCGCCTCTGTACTCGAATCTGCGTCCAACACCGCGATATTCTTCAATACCCTTTTTGAATGCTTCGGGTTCTACCTTAAGAAGATCGGCAACAATAGCAGCTGCAACAGCATTTCTGGCGTTATGCATTCCGGGAACATTCATATCAATGCGGGTAAAGACTTCACCGTTATGAATAACATCAAAGCTGTAGAAACCATCATTGGAAGCGACATTATCCATGTAGTAGTCGGCCTCAGGAGTTGTGCCAAAGGTGATGACACGGCGGTTGATATCCTTGACTGCCTTAACGGTGTTGATATCGTCGAGACATGCAATGACAACGCCGGTCTGTTCGGGAACGAGATACGCAAACTTGGTAAAAGATGCAATGATATCGTCAGTATCGCTGAAGAAATCGAGATGGTCGCGGTCGATATTAAGGATAATAGCGATAGTGGGGGTAAAGCTGAGGAAGGAGTTCTTATACTCGCATGCTTCGGCGATAAAGAGCTTGTCGGAACCGATCCTGAGGCTGCCGCCGATGTTGCTGAGGTTGCCGCCGACCATAACGGTGGGGTCGCAGCCTGCGCTCTGAGTAAAGGTGGCAATCATGGATGTGGTAGAGGTTTTGCCATGTGTACCGGCGACGCAGACAGCCTGCTCATAGCGGCTCATAAGCATGCCCCATGCATTGGCACGTTCGAGGATAGGGGTATTTCTGCTTTTGGCGCCAACGATATCGGGGTTGTTATCAAGGACAGCAGCTGTTCGGATAACAAGGGCCGAGCCGGCAGTGTTTTCAACATCATGGCCCTGCATGAAACGGATGCCGAGAGATTCGAACTCTTCAAGATAAGGAGAGGGATCGCGGTCGGAACCCTGGACAGTTGCTCCCATGCTGCAAAGCTCTTTTGCAAGAGCACGCATAGAAACACCATTGATACCGCAGATATGTATAGGCTCTTTCGAGTCAATAATTGCTTTAAACTCTGTATATGTCATTTAAGTTCACCAACCAAAATATTTCTTTGAGTATATTATATTACAACAAACGAAAAATATAAAGCCTAAAAGTAATTTGTACAAAGAAAAAATGCATTTTTTGTTAAGATTTCGTGGAATGAATTGTCTTCGGGGTTAGCGAAGGCAAACTTTTTTTCGTTTACAATTGGCACAAATCATGATAAGATAATACCAAATTGAAGAAAAAGGAGATCATTGATATGAAGTTTCTTGTTCTTGGTATTGGCGGCGATGCCAGATACGGTTATGTAGCAAAAGCCCTTGAGGATGACGGGTATACAGTCACTAAAGATCCTGCCGAAGCCGATGTTGTTGTTTTGCCCTTCCACGCATTGGATAATGATGGTATTCATGTATGGGGTACAGACGAGGTGTATGCCGAGATCATGGCAAAGGTGCCTGCTCATGCTAAGGTATGCGGAGCCATGGCTCCCGATCGTGAGGTCCTCAATTATCTGGAGGAGCCCGGTATGAAATATTTCAACGGTATCTGTACAGCAGAAGGTGCGCTTACACTTGCGATGCAGCATTCCAAAAAGACAATATGGAACAGCAAGTGCCTTGTTCTGGGAAACGGTCATATCGGAAACTATCTCTCCAATGTCCTGCGCGGCATGGGTGCCCATGTAACTCAGGCTTCGAGAAGCGTAGAGGGTATGTCCCATTCGCTTGCATACGGAAATAAGGCGGTCCACATCAGTGATATTAAAAATATTATTCCCGAGCAGGATATCATTTTTAATTCCATTCCTGCGCTCGTAATGGGAGAAGAAGAGCTTAAGGCTGTACGCAAGGATGCAGTTCTTGTAGAGATCGCGGCAGGCCGCCACGGCTTTGATCTCGAACTTGCAAAGCAGCTTGAGGTGCCCTTTGTTGTGGGAGTAAAGCTACCGGGCAACTTCTCGCCTGACACAGCAGGCCGTGCCATTGCAGAATCGGTCCTCCGTCTTATAGGTGAAGCAAAATAAATACGGATCATTAAGGGGATGCCTGCGGGCATCCTCTTTCATTGACAGTGCCTCTTTAATATGATATCATGATGCATAAGGTTTGCGGAGGTGAAAGAAGTGGAAATGATTAATAAGATAGGTATGCTTTTTCAGAACTGCCCATTTGATTATGCCATCTGTGGTGGATATGCCATAGACATGTTTGTGGGACGCAAGACACGTGAACATGGAGATATAGACCTTATGTTGTTCTGGGATCAGAAGCAGGTAGCTGCAGGTTTTTTGCATGCAAAAGGATATGAGATTTACGAGATGCTGGGCGGCGGCAAGGTCAGACATATGGTGCATGAGCTTTCTGATGAAAGGCGTAAT
>JAFOHJ010000055.1 GCA_017421885.1 Clostridia bacterium | reverse complement strand
CCGATGTGGTTGGGAACGAACTTCTGACCCAGCGCTACCGAGGGGCTGAAGGCCAGGTTGAGCGACATGGCGGTGGGGATCAGCATGAAGGTGGAGAAGAGCACCGAGCGCGACATTGTCAGGATGCACAGGCAGGGGATCAGCAGGGTGAGGCCGGTGCGAATGGTCTTGTTAAAGCCGTATTTATCGGCAAGACGGCCGCCGATAAGGGTGGCAACTGCGCCTGACAGCGACAGGATGGTGGTGATCGAGCCCGAAGCCGCCTCGCTCTGCATGAGAACGCTCATCCAGAACATGGGCAGGAAGGTGCTCATGCCGACGCCGATGGTGGAACGCAGGAAGACAACGCCGGTGAGCTTGAAGAAGCTCTTCCAGTCGTCCTTCTGTCCGACCGCGATGGCTGCCTTGGTGGCGCGTGTGCCCTCGGCGGCAAAATCGCCGAAGGTGTTGTTCTGGCTGAGCATGAATGCCGCCATTGCGAAGGCGGGGATGGCCAGAACGACTGTGCCCTTGAGGCCGCCGAACATGGTGATGCCGGCAACCGCCAGCATGGGGCCGAGAGCGCCGCCCATGTTGCCGCCTACCGAGAAGAGGCTGAGGCTGCGGCCCTTCTTTTCGCCGCCGACATAGTTGGCCATACGGCCTCCGTCGGGGTGGAAGAGGGCAGAACCGATGCCGGTGAAGGCTACGGCGGCGAACATCATCCAGTAGCTGTCGATAAAGCCCAGCATGGAAATGCCGCAGCCCGACATGAAGATGCCCAGCGCCATGAGCCAGGGACGCGAAGTCTTGTCAGCCATCGAGCCGAATACGGGCTGGATGACCGAGCCTATGGAGCTCAGCGCGAAGGTCAGGCCGGCTGCAGCCGCATAGGTGATGCCCTTTTCGGTGATGAGGAAGGGCAGGATGGCGGGCAGAGCGCCGCCGCTGATGTCGGCACACAGATGGCCCAGCATAAGGACATAGCTGTACATGCCTTTAGGAAACTTTTTCACAATATATACCTCCCGTAACGTTTATACATTACAGGTAACATTTTAGCACATTATTTATCGCCTAACAATACGCCCCCCAAAATTATGCTCATGCCTGACCGGGAAAATAAAGAAATTATTCATCAAATATTATTGAACAGAAATACAAAATGTGGTATCATTCATTTGTTCACCCAGGAGAGGAGAGAGAACATGCGTAAACTTACAGATAAGCTTATGATCGCCATGGCAGCAATGTCCATGACCTCGATTACAGCATTTGCGGCCCCCATCAAGCAGGAAGAGCTTGACACGCTCCTTTACGGCGGCGTCATTATGGGCGGCGTAATCATATACCTTGTATGCGGCAAGGCATGGAACTATTTCATGTCGAAGATGCAGAAAGACAAGGAAAAGGAAAAAGAAGAGTAAGCAAAAGGCATCCAAAAGGATGCCTTTTAGCTTTTTATATGGGGTGGGGCGCGTCCAAGGCTCCTTTGGGAAAGGAGCTGTCGGCCTTGTGCCGACTGAGGTTTGGAATAATGGCTCCCCTGTGCAAGGGGAGCTGTCGTCTTTGACGACTGAGGGGTTGTAACGGAAGGCCACAGTCAATCCCTCCGGGTTCGCTTTGCTCACCCACCTCCCTTTACACAAGGGAGGCATGGCCAAACACCCGTCAGCTATCGCTGCCACCCTCTTTCCCAAAGAGGGCTAAGAACGCGGGCGAGCAGTGCTCGCCCCTACAGTATTACTCACAGACGTTGAAGTTAACGTCCTTATATTCCATGAGCTTGTCGGCCATATCGCTGCCGTATTCATCGGCGATATCCTTAAGGACAGCAGCGGTCAGCGCGCGTCCCTCAGCGCCGAAAATGGCCTCGGTGACCTCGGTATAGGCCCAGTAGGAATGGGCGCAGTGGTATTCAAAGGGCAGCAGGTACTCCTCCTTCTTGGGGTAGGCCTTGCCCTCCTCGATGCCGGCATTTTTGATGCAGTGGATGCAGTATTCGCTCTTATGGAGGCTCTGGGGCACCAGATAGGTGATGTAGGGGTTGAAGCCGCGGCAAATGGAGTTGTCGAGATGCTTGCAGTATTCGTGTCCTGCCTCCTGAAGGCCCATTTCCTTGAACTGGGTGTGCCAGGGGCAGCGGTGGATATGCAGGGTGTAGTCGGGCTCGCGCTCTACCAGCTCGCGCTGATTCTGAATGCCCTCCTCGATGATCTCGGGGGTGTTGACCCACTCGCCATACTGCAGATAGGTGCCGTAATCCAGCTCCATGCCGTCGCGGATGGCGCGCTGAGCCATGCGGCGGCCGCGCTGCTCGGCGTAATACTGGGTGCCGTGGACGAAGGCCTTGCGGCCGCGCTCGCCGAAGGTCTCGGTGAGACGGGTGTGGAAGCGTGCTGCGATGAATGCGTGAACTCTTTCGGTGAATGCCATGATAGTGCTCCTTTCGGTGTGTTTGTTGGGATAATTATAGCATAGATATGGGTGGAGGGCTATACTGCCCTCTCAGTCACCCCCTCGCGTCTTAGCCCTCTTTTG
>JAFOHJ010000054.1 GCA_017421885.1 Clostridia bacterium | reverse complement strand
TATATTTAATATCGAACATCGATATTTCTGATTTAAGGATATCATCGAATATCGATATTGTCAACAGGGTATCTGAGTAAAGTGAGCAGGGCATAAATAAAAGCCTCCCGTGTGGGAGGCTTTTGAGTGTTATTAATCATCAGGACTTGAGCTTTGTCCAGTACTGGTTATAAAGCTCGAGTGTTTCTGCGGGCAGATTTACATATGTCTCGCATTTTTCAAGGATCTCCTTGGAGGGGAAGAGGATCCAGTTGTTCTTGGTCTCTTCATCAAGCTCCTCATAAGCTTCGGCCGAAGGAGTTGCATAGCCGGTGACTTCCATGTTTCTCAGGCAGATATCTGTCTCGCACATGAAGTTGATAAACGCCTCGGCATTAGCCTTGTTGGCTGCGCCCTTGGGAATACACATAGCATCGATAAAGAAGTTTGTGCCCTCTTCGGGGATACAGAACTGCAGGTCGGGGTTGATCTCCATCATTGTGAGAGCATCGCCGGCATAGTATGTACCGATAGCAGCTTCGCCGCTTTCCAGCTTGTCATAAACCTGGTCCATTACATAGCCCTGAAGGATACCCTTCTGCTCGACCAGCATCTGGAAAGCTTCTTCAAGCTCGGCTTCGTTTGTTGTGTTTACCGAATAGCCGAGGGAGAAGAGGGCGGTTGCCATTGCGTCACGGGAGTTGTCAAACTGAAGGATCTGACCTTCATACTTTTCATCATAGAGAGCATCCCAGCTGGTGATCTTGCCGCCGACCATTTCTTCATTATAAATGATGCCAACAACGCCCCATGTGTAGGGAACGCTGTATTCCTGATTGGGGTCAAAGTCGCGGTTGAGATACTGGCTGTCGATCTTGGAGAGATTGGGGACATTATTCATGTCGATCTTTTCGAGCATATCCTCATCGATCATACGAGAGATCATATAATCGGAGGGGATGATAACGTCATAATTGACGCCGCCCTGCTTAAGTACGGCATAAAGCTGTTCGTTGGATTCATAAACCTTGTAGTTGACCTTGATACCGGTCTCCTCTTCGAAATCATCAAAGATGGTCTCGTCGATGTTTTCACCCCAGTTATAGACATTAACTACTTCCTGAGATTCGTCGCTGCCGCCGCATCCGGCGAAGAGGACTGCCATTGCAATCACAGAGGCAAGAAGAACAAGAGTTTTTTTCAATTTTCTATCTCCCTTCAGTTTTAAAGATTACTTTTTAAAATCGGCGCGTCTTTTTTCAAGCGCCATTTCCTGCTTGATCTCACGGACATTGATAATGACCAGGAGCAGTAGGATAGTAATGAAAAGAATGGTCGAGATGGCATTGATCTCGGGGCTGATACGCTTTTTGGTCATGGCGTAGATCCTCATGGAGAGGGTCTCTACCGAACCTGCGGTAAAATAGCTGATAACAAAGTCGTCGACCGAAAGGGTGAAGGCCATAAGGAGGCCGTTTACGATGCCGGGCTTGATTTCGGGGATGATTACCTTTGTGAAAGCTTGCATCCATGTGCATCCCAGATCCATAGCTGCCTCAAAGAGGTTCTTGTCCAGCTGTCTCAGCTTGGGCAGGACCGAGAGGATGACATAAGGGATATTAAATGTGATGTGCGAAATGAGCAGTGTGCCGAAGCCCAATTCGAAATTGAGCATCTTGCCCAGCGCAACGAAGAGGATACACAGCGAAACGCCGGTGATCATATCTGCGTTGGTTACGGGGATGTTATTGAGCTGAAGGACCAGTTCGCGGGGACGGCGCTTCATGTTGTTGATGCCTACTGCCGCAAAGGTGCCGGCAACTGTTGCGATGACAGCTGCGATGACCGAAACCGCAAGGGTAGT
>JAFOHJ010000009.1 GCA_017421885.1 Clostridia bacterium | reverse complement strand
TATATCGTCCCCGAAAATGGCACACTAATCAACAGCGTATCGGTAGAGAACAGCTATGCCGATGCTTTTGATGTTACCGTCGCAAATGATAATTCCTATGCTGCGGTAAAAATCATAAACGGCAGCCATCTCCCCTCGTCGAGATATAGGATAGGCTTTGAGATCGAAATCTCCGAAAACGGAACCACAGATACAGATGAGCTCTATTTGGCCATCGTAAACAACAAGCCTTCGGCCGGTTTCAGGTATGCAAGATGGGAAAATAATGTTATCAAGCCCTGGTCTGACTTTATGAGCTCTATCTCCGACGGCATCGCCAGCAACCCTGCGGTCATTTTCTATTACGGCACCCCCGATAACTATGCTCCCATCACCGGCATCCAGAGTGTAAGGGTGGCCGACCCCGGCATAGCCAAGGCGGAGTTCTGGAACACTACCGCCGACGGCCTGCCCGCATATTCCCTCACATGGGTAAAGCCCGGCTCTACCGAGCTTATCGTCACCGCAGATTCGGGCACCTATACCATCCCCCTCAAGATCAACCTGACCAGCCCCTGGTTCTTTACCACACCTGCCTTTGACGGAAGAAACGCCATCAAATCCTTCGTATATGACGGCAGTGTAGATACCTTCTATGTCGCAGCCGAGCCCGGCGTCCAGTTGGATCTTATCGATATAGAACAGCCCTTTAATGAAGCTTTCTCGATAAGCTTTGCTCCCGACAGATCCTATGCCGAGGTAAAGATCGTTGATGACCGCAAGCTCCCTGCAAGCGCTGACCGCGATATCCGCTTCCACACCGAATACAGCGGCAGCGATTCGGGAGACTTTGATATGTGGTTCCCCGTCATCAGCGTTATGCCCCATGCCGGCTTCCGTTTCGCATGGTATGAAAACGGCATCATCGATGCCCGCGGCGACTTCCAGCTGAGCATGACCCAGCGCCTCGGCTCGATGCCCTTCGTTCCCTGCTACGGCACGCTCCTCAACAATGCTCCCATTCAGAATGTCGTAAGCATCGAGAGCGAAAACCCCGCCCTCTTCACCCTCTACGACATGAGCACACTGCCCTCGGGCGGCACAGTATGCCACATTGATATTTCCGACCCCTATACCGAAGGCACAGCCAATGTGATCGTGACCACAGCCGATGGAACAGAGTATAAGTTCCCCGTAACTGTCCTGCGTCCGCTGACAGCGGCCTACGAGAACGTAGGCTCGACAAACGGCGTATATGAGTTCACCTTCACCGACAGCCAGAGGGAAGTTTATATCAAACCCGTTGACTCCTCGATGACTCTTGACGGCATAGAGATCCCCTCTTCCTTCGAGAACATTCTCTCGGTAGAACTCTCGGCCGACTGCACATATGCTGTTATCAGGCTGGAAGACCCCACGGCCTTCTCGTCCGACATGGTGCATGTTGCTACACAGGTGCTCACAGGCAGATATACCGAATATTCCTTCTTCTTCCTTGACCTGAAGAACGAAGTAACACCTCCCCAGCTGACCGGAACTCCGGTGGCTCCCGTGCAGTATCCTGCATGGAAGGATCAGAATGACAACGGAGTATATAACTCCGGCGACATCAGCGATGCCAGCGAACTGACAGCTTCGGTTCCTCTGACAAATCAGTCGGCTGAGACCATCACAGTACAGGCTATGCTGGCTGTATATGATGCAGACGACATGATGCTCGGACTCCGCAGCGGTACTCTCGAACTGACCCCCGGCGGCAGCGATGTCGTATCGGTGACCATCGACCTCAGCGGCCTGCAGGGCGCCGACCACGCAAAGCTTTTCCTTGTAGATGGAGATTTTGACCCTGTAAGCACAGTTTTTGAACTGAATTAAACAGAAAAAGACCCTCCGCCCGAAATGGCGGAGGGTCTTGCTTATTCATTATTCAGGGTTCGATAAAAATCATCTTTGTTCCAAACGATGTGATATATCTCTCGATATTGCTGAAATCCAGCACAAGTGTCTTGGTGTTGTCGCTGGGGTGGACACACACCTTTTGCCCTCTTAGGTCGGCATCGAGAAGGACGGTGACACGCCTGCCAAGGTCATTGATTATGCCCAGAGGGCTTACCATGCCGGGGCGCTGGCCCATGAGCTCCCAGAGCCTCTCGTCGGAGCCGAAGCACAGCCTCGAGCTGCCGATGGCACGGGCAATACGCTTGAGATCGGCGCTCTTTTCGGCCTTGAGCATCATTACATAAAAGCTGCTCTCGTTGCGAACCGTGAGAAACAGATTCTTGCATACACAGGCGCCGAAATCAAGGCCCATATCATAGCGGTCGGCTGCGTGCTCGACAGCCTCATGCTCATAAAGCTCGTATTCAATCCCAAGGCGCTGGAGCCTCTCGATGATGGCGGATGTCTGATCGGTTATCATTGCCCCTTACCCCCTGAGCGCAAAGAACGAGGCTGTGGCAAAGATGAATGTGCTGATGATGAACATGAGTGACACTACCACTACCATGACGAGGGCCAGCACGATGTTTATATGACCAGGCTTCTGGGGGAACTTGGGAGCGATGAGCTTATAGATATAATAGGACGCGACAATGGGCAGCGCATAATAAAGAACATCAAAAAGCAGCGACTGGATGTAATTTACCATAGAAAAATCCTCTGATTACTGTATAATAATAGTATCCCGAAGGAAAGTGGTGTTTGACCTTGACAGGTGAAGTAAGATATATGGAAGAGGCCCTCGCACTGGCCATAGAGGCGGCCGCATGCGGCGAAGTGCCGGTCGGATGCGTTATCGTGTGTGACGGAAAGATCGTCGGCCGTGGGCGCAACAGACGTGAAGAAGAGCAGAATGCCCTGCTGCATGCCGAGATAATAGCCATCGAAGAGGCCTGCCGCACTCTTGGGTCGTGGAGGCTGAACGAATGTGACCTTTATGTCACCCTCGAGCCATGCCCAATGTGCGCGGGAGCCATCCTTAACGCCCGCGTGGGCCGCGTCTTCTATGGAGCCGGCGACACCAATATGGGCGCATGCGGAGGCGTTATAAACCTCTTTGAAGAGGCCTTCGGCTATAAACCCAGAATGTATAAGGGCATGCTGGGCAACCGATGCGCCGAGGTGCTGTCCGACTTTTTCAGAAAACTCAGATGAGCTTAAATGCAGCCTCCCGTTGGGGAGGCTGATTTTTATGTAGCTTATTTCTTTTCGCCGATCTTATAGGAGAGCACCATGAGGCTCTCGGCAAAGTGGACGTTCTCGACAGGAACGGCGTCGATGTCGAGATGGAGGTCGGTGTTGGTGAAGTTCCAGATGCCACGGATGCCGCAGTCGCAGAGGATGCCTGCGATCTCGCGGGCATATATCTTAGGCATGGTGAGCACACCGACATCGGGATGATTCTTGGAGCAGTATTCTCTGAGAGTCTTTACATCATATACGGGAACACCCGATATCTCGGTGCCGATAAGAGCAGGGTCGGCATCAAAGGCAGCAATGAGCTTGAAGCCGTTCTGGAAAAAGTCGAAGTTATTGATAATGGCCTGACCGAGGTTACCTGCGCCGATGATAACGGCATTCTTCTCATCGTTGAGCCTGAGGATCTCGCCTATCGAATCGAGAAGGCCATCGACAGGATAGCCATAGCCCTGCTGGCCGAAGCCGCCAAAGCAGTTAAAGTCCTGCCTGACCTGCGAAGCAGTGAGGCCCATACGGTCGCCCAGTTCTTTGGACGATATCTTCGCAACACCCATACTGTGCAGTTCGCTGAGATGTGTGTGGTATCTGGGAAGGCGTCTGATAACGGCCTGTGATACTTTCTTTTCCAACAAATATCCCTCCTAAACGATTTCTTTTATCAACACAAGAGATTTAAATACACAAAGTTATTAACAATATCCACAAAGTTATCCACAACCCGCAAACCCCTTTAAATAAAGGCATCAGGCATTTTATTCACAGGCTGTGAATATCATTTTTCGTGGTTATCAACAGTTTTTAGTCGATATTTTTGCCTATTTTAACGAGAAAAAATACTATTTGTAGAATTACAGACTGTTAAATCATCTTCCGCACAGCTGCTCGGATACTGCCATGTTGGCATAGCAGTTCTGGCTGCAGTCGGAGACATTTCCGGCCTTATACTCGTAATAAGCCTGGCAGGCGATCATAGCTCCGTTGTCGCCGCACAGATTGAGAGGCGGCAGATAGAGCTCGATGCCCTTCTTTTTGCAGAGATCGGTCAGTTTGCCTCTGAGAGTGCTGTTTGCGGCAACACCGCCGGCAGCACAGATCTTCTTTCTGCCCTTCTGCAGAGCCGCTTCGACAACGCGGGGAACGACCGAATCGGCCACCGCGTGGGAAACCGCAGCCGCCAGCGACTCGCGATCGATCTCCTCGCCCTTCTGGGCAGCATTGTGGATAAGGTTCAGCGATGCCGTCTTAAGGCCGGAGAAAGAGAAATCGAAAGGATGTCCGTTTACAGCAGCGCGGGGCAGCTTGTACTTGTCCTTGTCGCCTTCCTTGGACAGCCTGTCGAGGGCTGCACCACCGGGATAGGGCAGCGAGAGTACTCGCGCGATCTTATCAAAAGCCTCGCCTGCGGCATCGTCGCGTGTTGTACCGAGGACCTCCATCTTGGTATAGTCCTCAACGTCGATGATAACGGTGTGTCCGCCCGAGGCTACCAGCGCCGTAAAGGGGGGCTCGAGCTCGGGGAAGGCAACATAGTTTGCCGCAATGTGGGCGCGAATATGATGGACGGGAATAAAGGGAACGTCCAGCATAAGGCTGGCGGCCTTGGCGAAGTTGGCGCCTACCAGCAGCGCGCCGATAAGGCCGGGAGCGCAGGTGGCTGCAACGGCATCGAGGTCCTCAAAGGATATACCGGCTTGCCTTACAGCCTCGGCGGCTACTGCGGTGATCTTCTCGGCATGCTTGCGCGAAGCGATCTCGGGAACAACGCCGCCGTAAAGGGCGTGCATGTCTATCTGGGAATATACAACGTTGGAAAGGATCTCTCTGCCGTCACGGCTGACCGATGCAGCGGTCTCGTCGCAGGAGCTTTCAAGTGCAAGTATCAACATAATGCCACCACCATAAGAACGGCGTCTTCCGCCGGTTTTTCGTAATAATTCTTTCTTGTGCCATAGGCTCTGAAGCCAAAACTCTCGTAAAGCCTGATGGCCGGCAGATTGCTCTGCCTTACCTCCAGCAGGATCTGCTCGACCGAGCGGGAGACACATTCATTTATGAAGCACTCGACCATTGCGGCCGCAATGCCACGTCTTCTCATTTCGGGAATAACGGCAACATTGGTTATGTCGCAGTTCTCATACAGGGCGATGCCGCCCACATAGCCTACCACCCTGTCGTCCGACATGGCGACTACATAGAGGCTGTAGGGGTTCAGAAGCTCGGAGCGAAAGGCCGCCTCCGACCAGGGATCGGAAAAGCAGGCACGCTCGGCCTCGACCATCATGGGAATGTATTCTTCCCTGAGGCCTACTCTTATTTCAATATCATCCTTTAGATTCATGCCAGTTTTCTCCATAATTTACATCGGCCTTCATTGCCACCGAGATCGAGACGGCTCTTTCCATCTCCCTCACCAGCAGCTCGCCTGCCCTCTCCTTTTCATCCTCGGGGCATTCGAGGATCAGTTCGTCGTGCACCTGCAGGATGAGCCTTGCCTTAAGGCCTTCCTCGCGCAGAGCGCGGTAAACACGGATCATGGCGATCTTGATGATGTCAGCTGCCGTGCCCTGAATGGGTGTATTGAGGGCAACACGCTCGCCGAAGGCACGGACATTGAAGTTGGATGCCTTGAGTTCGGGGATCCATCTTCTGCGGCCAAAGGAGGTGGCTACATAGCCGTCTTCCCTTGCCTGCTCTTTGATCTTTGCCATATACTCGCGCACGCCGTGATATTTTTCAAGATATGCATCCATATACTGCTGGGCCTGCTTGGGCATTACGCCGATGTCTTCAGACAGTGAGAAGGCCGAAATGCCGTATACGATGCCGAAATTGACTGCCTTTGCCCTGGAGCGCATCTGCGAAGTGACCTCGCTCAGCGGAACTCCGAAGACCTGAGATGCGGTGACCGCATGGATGTCCTCGCCGCTGTTGAAGGCATTTATCATCATTTCGTCCTGCGCGATATGGGCCAGCACTCTGAGCTCGATCTGAGAATAGTCGGCATCGATAAATACATTGCCCTCCGCAGGCACAAAGCACTTGCGGATCTCAGAACCGATGGCCTCACGCACGGGGATATTCTGCATATTGGGGTCGGTGGACGACAGCCTTCCGGTGGCTGTGACCATTTGATTGAAGGTGGAATGCACCCTGCCGTCGGGCGCTACCGTCTTGAGAAGGCCTTCGACATAGGTGGAGCGAAGCTTTGTAAGCTTTCTGTATTCAAGTATCAGACCGATGATCTCATGCTTGTCCCTCAGCTTTTCGAGGGTGTCGGCATCGGTCGAATAGCCTGTTTTTGTCTTTTTGCCGGCCTTGAGGCCCAGCTTTTCAAACAGCACAACACCCAGCTGCTTTGTAGAGCCGATGTTGAACTTCTCGCCTGCCAGCTCGTAGATGCCCTTCTCAAGTCCGTCTATCTCCTCGGTGAGGATATTGCCGAAAAGGGTGAGCCTCTGGGTGTCGAGCTTCATGCCGAGGTGCTGCATCTCGGCAAGCACGGGGATAAGGGGCAGCTCGATTTCGCTGTTCAGCTTATCCATGCCGTTATCTTTGAGAACGGGGCGGTAATGCGCCGCCAGCGCGGCGACCACCTGTGCCTTGCGCGCCAGCGATGCGCTGTCATCGGCCTCCATGCCGCCAAGGGTCATCTGTCCCTCGTCATCCTTTTGGGCATTGAGCGAAACATCGATGGCCGAAAGGGCGATGTTCTCCAGCGAAAAGTCGCTGGAGGTGGGCGACATCAGATATGCCGCAATGGCTGTGTCGAACAGAGGGGCAGCCGGCTGCCAGCCCTGCTTATATGCGTAAAGGATAAGGGGTTTTGCGTCGTGCGCGACATAATTGCCCCTCTCCACAAGCGACCTGAGAAAATCATTCCATACAGCTTCGCCTGCCACCGCAGCACCCGATACGCATACCTTTCCGCCCGACACAAAGGCGCCGCGCGCCATATCCGGTGTCAGAAAAAGGCATATCTCATCGGCCTTCGCGAATTCCGATAGCCTTCCGGCATCGGCAGCCTCGAAGGGTTTTTCCGTAAATGCCGTATGTTCGGCCGCTGTGCAGGAGGGCTCGAGCTCAAGACGCTTGATTATCGAGCGCAGCTCCATGCGGTCGAGGAAGTCGTAGAGTCCACCGCAGTCGCCCTCGGTCAGCTTAAGCTCAGTAAGAGGACGCTCGATGGGAACATCGGTGATGCCCTTGGCAAGGTCATAGCTGAGGAAGGCCAGCTCCTTGCCCTCGGTAAGCTTTTTGCGGACAGAGGGGGTGAAGGTGCCTGTTTCAAGATTATCGTATATTCCGGTAAGGGAGCCATATTTCACAAGAAGATCCATGGCACCCTTCTCGCCTATGCCGGGGATGCCGGGGATGTTATCTGATTTATCGCCCATGATAGCCTTGAGATCGACGATCTTATCGGCCGAAAGGCCCTGATATTTCTCGGCAAAAAGGGCATCGTCATAGACCTCTGTGGAGGTCTGGCCCATCTTGGTTATTACAAGGGCCACCTTTGCGCCCTCGGCTACAAACTGCAGGCTGTCGCGGTCGCCGGTGACGATAACACATTCGTCGCCGTTTTCATGGCAGCGCCTTGCCAGCGTTCCCAGCAGGTCGTCGGCCTCATAACCCTCCATCTCCATGCGTGCGACACCCATAAGGTCAAGACACTGCTTGAGCAGAGGGATCTGAGCCGCAAGATCCTCGGGCATAGGCTTGCGCTGGGCCTTATATCCGTCATACATCTTGTGGCGGAAGGTCTTTGCCTTGAGGTCAAAGCATACGCAGACGCTGTCGGGCTCCAGCTCCGAAAGCAGCTTGTAATACATATTCAAAAAACCGTAAATCGCATTGGTGGGCACGCCTTCTCGGGTGCTGAGCTGCCTTATTGCATAAAAGGCACGGTTGACGAGACTGTTGCCGTCGATAGCCATGAGCTTCATATATATACCTCCGAAAGTGGGAGTTTTGCACTAAATCACTACTCGAAATATTATATTATATTTCCTAAAAAAAATCAAATAAATCGCTTGACAAAACGAAAAAACTTGTTATAATAAAATCTGTTCGTAGCGATGTTGTGTAACGGTAGCACAGCTGACTCTGGATCAGTTAGTCAGGGTTCGAATCCTTGCATCGCTGCCAGACGATCCCTCACAGGAAACTGTGAGGGATTTTTCTCCCCCTTTCAAGTTCTTTCTTGACAATCGGTCAGAAAGAGTTTATAATATATTCCGCTCATAGCGATGTTGTGTAACGGTAGCACAGCTGACTCTGGATCAGTTAGTCAGGGTTCGAATCCTTGCATCGCTGCCAAATAGGCCCTCACAGGAAACTGTGAGGGCTTTTTGTTTTGTCTTTACTGTGATATACTTTTCATACAGGAGGTGAAGTTATGGCAAAAATAAGGGTTTGGACCAAGCAGAGCTGCGCGATACTGGAAGCACTCGAACATAATGGCGTTCACATGGCCAAAAAGCAGCATGTTCTTAAAAACGAGGACTCGAAAATGCTGATGGAAGCCTATGACTGGCTGGCAAAAAGCCTGCCAAATCAAAGCTTTCGCCCGGAAGGGGCCGACTATCCCGTGTGGCTGTCCTTCTCACATGAGGCCGCCATGCTGCCCACCCCCGGCACGGTTATACTGGAACTGGAGGTGGATGAGGAGATGATCGCGCGGGTCAACATAGCCAAATGGAGCGCCATACTCAACTTCACCTATATTCCGAAAAACGAAAAGGACAAAAAGCGGCACGCTCAGCTTCTGGAAGATTACGGCACCAGCGATGCCCGCGCCTTTATGACCCCCTTTTATCCGCAGATCAAACGTGAGATACTGGAAAGCTGGCCGGGGCTGTTCGACGAGTCCATCGATCTGGGCGGACCTCTGTGCTACGGCAATATATGGGAGATAAGAAAAGAATGGATAATCAGCATAACACAGTGACACTCTATGCTTCGCAGGCTCAGGTGGTGGTGGATGCCGTTATGAGAGACGGCGCCGCCTTCTCGAAGGCCGAATATGTGGAGAAAAAATACGATGAGAGCGCAAAGGTGTTTCTGACGGCATACCGATGGTTCGTGTCGAAGCTGCCACGCTATGTTCCAAAGCCTGATGGAGCCGAGTTCCCCTACTGGGCCTTTATGGATCAGTACCTCATGGAGGCCGGCAGCGCATCGAGGATACTTACACTCAGAGTACCCCTTGATGAGGTGGTTCTGTTTGATATGTACGATTGGAACAGGATCATGCAGATGAAATACATCGGCAAAAATGAAGCCGACGAACGCGCCTTTCTCGAAGAATTGCGTATGCGCGGAATCAGCGGAAGTGATGTTATGCTGAGCAGCTTTTATCCCGACCTGAGAGATCAGATCACCCAGAGTTGGAAGCGCCTTTTCCGACACAACGATGCCCTTAAGTCAGGCGACCTGTCGGGTGTCGGCAGTGTCCAGGCCGGACTCTGGTGCATCAAAAAAGAATGGATAAAAGAGATAAGGTAAAAGAAATCTCCCTATGACATTTTCATAGGGAGATTTTTGCACAAGAATTATTCTTCTACATTGTTCAAATCGGCATTTAAAAGTTCGGGCATATTTTTATACAGAATCGTCAAGCAATAATCGAAATCATGCAAACATAAGCCCGTAATAAATCTTTTGTTATCACACATGAACTTATAGCCTACGAAATCCTTCACGTCAAAGCTTATAGGATAGCCACTATCCAATCCTTCACTAACGAATATTTCTTTTTTTATCCAAGTTTTAACAATATCAATGGATTTAGGGTCAACAATATATTTTTCTTCAACTTCCCGAAGTTCTTTCAGCTGATGTTTCCAAGGAATAAAAATAACATACAGCTGAGTGTCCGACGATGAACTGTATGGCCTTGACGTTGACTCCTACCTCAAACAGACGAGTTACATAGGTGTGTCGCAGTATGTGGAGGGAGAAAGTCTTCGCGAACTCAGGGTCAACGTTTGCGCAGTATTGCTTGATTACACGTGAAGTTCGGAACAGGTTGGCTGGGTTGGGGGCCCCACCGTTAATGTTCCTGAACAGAAAACCTTCCGGGCTATGTATTATCTCGTCATCTATGCAGACCCCGTTGGTGGTGCCTATGACATCGTACCACATACGCAACTCTTTAAGTAGGACATCGGGAATTGGCACGACTCGGATGCCATTTACAGTTTTGGTGTGGTCCTTAATTATAGGATAGCCCTTGCCGTCGAGTGAAAGATTGCGACGGATGTGCAGAACCTCCGCGTCAAGATCAATGCTGTCCCAGTTCATTGCACCATCCTCACCTCTTCTAAGCCCTGCGTATCGGCAGAGCATGAACATGAGACGCGACGATGAGAACAGAGGTAGCTTGTCAAGCAGATACTCTTCGACCTCCACCGGCATAACGACTTTCTCTTTTTTCGCGCTCTTATCCGTAGGCGGCCTCATCGTAAGGGGAACAGGGCTCTTGGCTACGCATCCTATATCGACGGCCAAGTCAAAGATCTCCCTGATGTAGCGCAGCAGTTTTTGGCAAACATTTACCGATCGATTCTCGATAAGGCCCGAGTACCAATCACGAACCATGGAGCTGGTGATGTTGCGTACCAGCATAGTCGCAAAGGTCGGCATCAGGTGTGCATTAACTTGACCTTTGATGCGGTAAGCGGTAGACCCCTCAATATACGGAGCCTTGTACTTTTCGAGCCAGATCTTGGCCAGCTCGCCGAATGTTGTATCGTCGTCGATGTTTACGCCCAGCTCGACCTCAGCCTTAAGCTCGGCCAGTTTCTTGTCAGCCTCTTCGGCGGTTTTGCCGTAGACGTATTTCCTCTTGTCATTGGGTAGAGTAAAGGTACGCGTCACATAACGTGACTTCTTTTCTTTTGTGTTTTTCTTAGTAGACTTTGTTTCCATAAGGCGATCCTCCTTTTGATGTTTGTCGGTGCCAGCCTACAACAACATAGGAGGGTCTTTTTTTTATGATCTATGGCCGAACATACCCATACAGGCGCCATATACAGTCACACTGTTCCCTGCCCGATTGTTTTGCAACGACGGTGGGAGTTAAATAGTATGATTCTGCTTCAGATTTTGCTTCATAACAGTTCAAACGATGGTATAGGTTTTCCCCTGGAATAATTACCGATGCAGTCATTTCTGTATACTCTGCGTACTCAGCTAAATATGACAGGTAGAAGTTGTTAGCCGACTCAGCCTTGGTAATAAGTTCCTCCACTGTACGAATAGCTCGCCATTCATCAAGATCCGTTTGCGCAGTGTACAGTAATTTTTTGAACATATCGAGCTGGTTTTTAATCTTTTCGGTGTTATCGATCTGCGCGGTTAGGTTGTCCACTGAAAGAGAAAGATCCTTGTTCTCAGTGGATAGTTTTACACAAAGAACACCGAGAACACAGACGGCCACAGCCAAAACAGAGCACACATAAGGGAGCAAGCCACGTGAGCGCTTGTTCTGGGGCTTAGGTTTCTCCGGAGTGGGCGCTGCTACCGGAACAGTTTCGGTAGGTTGTAGATCCTCCTGGGCAGGCTCTATACCAGAATGTGAGGCAGGCATAACTTTAACCCGTACCTTGTGCTCGGCTTTCTTTTCTCTATTAGGCGCAGACGGCTCAACTATTTGAGGCAGAAGCTCTGTTTTCGGAGGGTTTTCTATCATCTGGGCATCTACAGCTGTCGTTTCGGTCGTTCCCATCTTTTCGGCGCGTCTCCACTTGAAATACTCGTAAATGAGGCCAAGTGAAACAAGCGACATTGCGGAGATTATGGTTCTCCGCATGGCCGCCGCAACCAAAAGATCAATAAACCACGCTAAGAGTGCGAAAAGGATGAGCCTTTTTTGCTCACCGCGTTTTGAAAATGCCGAGACAAAGACCTTTTCGTACAACGCGCTCAGCGCGATGATGATAACATAGATGCCTGCTGTGGACAGTGCCGTGGGAATAACATCGTGCGCGGCAAGCGCGATACTCGCGCAGAGGCCGACTATGATATCTTGAGCAATCGACATTGCTACAGCAATCAACAGCAAACCCGCAAAGAACATACATGTACCTCCTATCTTATATCACTTTGGAAAGCCACGGCCTTACCGAGAATACGGATTTGGTCGAGCTGCGAACCACTAAAACGCATTGTTTTGAATTGAGGATTTTCGGCGAAGAGGGAGATGACATTAGCTTCCCGATCGTAATAGACGCGCTTGAGAGTAGCTTCGCCGTCGATGAGGACAGCTGCGATCTCACCATCTTCGACACTATCCTGCTTACGGACAAAGACGATGTCGCCGTCGTAGATCCTCGCACCTGTCATGCTGTCGCCCTTAGCGCGGAGGCAGAAGTCGGCGTGGAGACCTGCACCTGCTGACACATACAGCTCTACGTGCTCATCGGCGAGAGTCGGTTCGCCGCAAGCTATATCTCCGAGGAGCGTGAACTTCTTGACCTGAATAGGGAAGACATTGGGAACGTGGACCTTTGTGTTATCCTCCCAGCCCATGAGGTATTCAGGTGTTGTGTTCAGGACGGCGGCTACCTTTTCGAGTCTACTGAGTGGTATGTTTGTGACAATGCCGGTCTCATATTTATAGATAGTTTGCTTTGTCGTGCCGCAGAGCTCACCGAGTGTTTCCATAGTGAGTCCTCTCTGCTCCCTGACCGAACGAATCCTACTACCGACAGTAGACTTTTTCTCCTGCGTTGCCATATTTCTACCTCCTTAAGGTAATTTTCGTAACTTTATTATATCACCAAATCTTCTGAAAAGCAAGCAAAAATGTCTTGACAAGTTACTTTTTCGGTAGTATTATGTAGGTGACATCAGAAGTTACGAGGAGGTGAAAAGATGAACGTCGCCAAACTGCGAGGACTAATCGTCGAAAGAGGTTTAACACAGAGGGAGGTAGCCGAGGAGCTCCGGCGTAAGATCGACTAAGAAAGAATAGCTGAAATAGACGAAGACCCGATCCAACTGGACGGGGTCTTTTTATTTTGCTTTTATGC
>JAFOHJ010000001.1 GCA_017421885.1 Clostridia bacterium | reverse complement strand
GAGGATGACGGGCTTTGCGTTGGGGATACCAGCCTTATAAGCAAGGCGTGCAGCCATCTTGAAGGAGAGCTCGTTGGAGTCTACATCGTGGTAGGACCCGTCGGTCAGAGTAGCCTTGAGGCCAACCATGGGATAGCCGGCGAGAACACCGTGCTCCATAGCCTCGCGGACGCCCTTCTCAACTGCGGGCCAGAAGTTTCTGGGAACCGAGCCGCCGAAGATTGTCTCAGCGAAGATGAAATCTTCATCGCTGTCATAGATGGGCTCGAAGTCCATCTTAACGTGGCCGTACTGGCCGTGGCCGCCCGACTGCTTCTTATGCTTGCCTTCAACCGATACCTTAGCGCGGATCTTCTCGCGGTAAGCTACCTTGGGCTCAAGCAGCTCGACCTCTACGCCGAACTTGCTCTGCAGCTTGGAGCAGAGAACATCGAGGTGCATGTCGCCTGCGCCCGAGATTACCATCTGCTTTGTCTCGGCGTTGTTGACCAGTGTGAAGGAGGGATCCTCGTCACGCAGTCTGTTCAGGCCGGAGACCATCTTCTCTTCGCCGCCCTTGACCTTGGGAGAGATAGCTCTCGAGTAAGCGGGCTCGGAGTATGCAACACCACGGAGCTTGGCGCCTGTGCCGCTCTTTGTCAGTGTGTCGCCTGTGCGTGTGTTTGTCAGCTTGGAAACAGCGCCGATATCGCCGCAGCCGATCTTATCGACTTCATACTGCTTCTTGCCCTTTACGATATAGATGTGACCCATCTTCTCGGCAGCGCCTGTCTGCGAGTTGATAAGTGTCATATCGGGTGTCAGCTCGCCCTGCATGACCTTGAAGTAGGAGAAACGGCCATACTGGTCGGCAACTGTCTTGAAGACGAAGATAGCTGTGTCGCCGCTTGCATCGTAATGCATCTCGAGGGCGTTGCCTTCCTCGTCAACACCGCGCTCTGTACGGATCTCGTTGGGAGCGGGGCCATAGTTGATGATGGCGCGGATCATGTCCATTGTGCCCAGGCCTGTGTAAGCCGAGCCGCAGATAACGGGAGAAATGTCGCCTGCGATGACGCCCTTGCGGAGGCCTTCGAGGATCTCTTCCATTGTGAACTCTTCGCCGTCAAAATACTTTTCCATCAGCTCGTCGGAGCTCATGGCAACTGTCTCGATCAGAGCGCCGCGCAGTCTGTCGACCTTCTCCTGCTTGTTGGCGGGAACGGGATACTCGTTGATCTTGCCGTTTTCTGCCTTGTAAACGATCTGCTGGAGCAGGTTGATAACGCCCTCAGACTTGCCGTTTGCGTCGAACAGAGGAATAACAAAAGGTGTTACGCTGTTGCCGAAAGCCTGTCTCAGCGAAGCGTATGCAGCCTCGTAGTCAGCCTGGTCTTCGTCTACCTTGGAGATGTAGAAGAATGCGGGCAGGTTGCGCTTTCTGACTTCCTTCCATGCCTTCTCTGTGCCGACTGCGCAGCCGTTCTTGGCCGATACAACGATAATGCCGGCATCAGCAGCACGGAGGCCGCTCATGACCTCACCCTCAAAGTCAAAGTAACCCGGGGTGTCGATCAGGTTGATGATATGATCCTTAAAACGAATGGGGGACAGCGAAAGCTGGATGGAGAACTGGCGCTTGATCTCTTCGGGATCAAAGTCGCTGATCGTGTTGCCGTCAGCGATATTGCCGAGGCGGTCTGTCTCCTGTGTCATATAAAGCATGCTCTCGACCAGAGATGTCTTACCGTCGCCGCCGTGACCGAGCAGGCAGACGTTTCTGATTTTGTCCAATGCAAAAGCCATAAGTTGTTTTCTCTCCTTTATATAATGCTGTGTGAATTAAACTGATTGTCAGGTTCACTCATGTTCCTAATTATATAATAAATGGCGATTATTTTCAATGTTTTTTATTGCAATTTGCCAAAAAATCGGTATTTCGACGCTATTTCTGCGCTTTGATTTAAAACCATGTGGGTTTTGAACAAAATTAAATACATTTAATTATTGATATTGACTAAAACAAAAAACAGAGCCGGGATACGACTCTGTTTAAAGATCAGTATTTTGTCATAAAGGAGCTTGCGAACCTGACCGGCAGCAGCCATACAAGCAGATAAAGGATTATGTTGCCGGGGCTTGCAAGAGCCAGCTTGTCGACCGCCGCAAGGAAATAGAGGGTCATCATGCCGATAATGCTGCAGGCGTAGGCGCAGAACAGGTTGAGCCTTACCGTCTTTGTCAGGCATTTTGCTCCGCCGATGACCTCGGCCATCGCCAGAACGCTGTCGCGGGTCAGAAGGGCGCTGACCGGCTCTTCCACGCCCAGCTTCTCGTCCCAGTAAGCCTCCTTGGTGCTGTGGTCGGGGATGTTGAGGAGGCCGGGCTTGACCGAGAAACGGTCGGCCACCAGCTTTTCGGTGACTCCGAAATCCTTGACTGCCATATCGGCTGTGACACCGAAGCGATTTAAGATGCCGAAGGCCGTATAGGGCTGGGGTTGGACGGTGTATTTAAGGGTAAATATAGCCGCCTGATAGGAGTTGACCGCAACGAACACGGCATCCTTCTTATCGGAGCCCTCGTGGATCATTACGCCCATTCTCTGAAGGAATCCAACGCTTCCTATGAGGACATAGTCGCCCTGGACCGTGGCGGCAATGCCTCCTCCCTCGTAATATTTTACGTTGAGCGCCCTGCGGGGCACCAGATACTGTTCGCGGGCAAAATCGCCGAAGGCCTTGCCCACGCCGCCTCCTACTTCCTTCATTACGGCGGCGGCATCGGCCACCACCTGCTCCATCTTGATGGTGGGGGAGGTTATCTTCATGCCGGCGATATACACCGATCCGAGGGGGAAGATATCGTTGTCACCGAGAGAAGCATGCTTTACCGCCGACAGCCTTACGGCCGAGCGGTGGTCAAGAATGGCGGCTCCCGATGTGAACAGCCTCTTGCCTATCTTTGCCCAGGGGCCCGACGAGGCCATATGAAGGGCGCAGGGCGAGATGACCGATGTGATGGCGGCCAGCGCCTGGAAGAAGCGAAGGCCGTCGCCCTTGCCAATGCTTGCCACAGCCGCCAGCGCGACCGATGCCGCGATAGCGATGGGAGCAAAGATGCACGAGGTCTTTTCGGCCATATCGCGGCCTGCCACCTCTTCGGTCTCGGCATAGGAACGGTTGTGAGTCTTTATGGTGGCACGGTATTTCTTGCCGCCTACAGCCTTGACCGCCATGGGGTCAGAGGCTATTTTGATGCATTTATATGTGCGTCTGAGGGTGATGGCGCGGCTCCTCTTGCCCAGAAGGGCGGTGAAGCAGCAGAGCTGGGCCGATGCTCCGAGGCATACGTCCTCGGCAACACCCAGCACCACCATTATGCCGTGAAGTATGGCGGCAAGGGCCGAAAAGGCCGTGAGGCTGTCCATTGTGGGGCGCAGCTTGATGAGCCTCCAGAGCCCCGCCGTGGTGACCTCCCAGCAGAGGCCCAGCGACACCACCGTAAGCACAGTCAGGGCAGCCGAGGCGACCTCGCCTGCCGTAAGCCCTGCCATAGCGGGCAGAGAGGGCATTCCGGCCGCCGGAGCGAAGGTGAGATAGAAGCCGACCGCCATAACTATGGCCATGGCCACCATTCTGACCGACATCCCCACCAGCTTTTTGCCCAGCTTTTTTACCGCCCTTGTGGGGTCGTCAAACATGACATTCAGGAAGTCATAGGGCAGCTCGTCGCCCTCCGCTTCTTCCTCATATTCCTCTTCTTCAAGATAATATTCGTCGTCGGAAACGGGATAGGGCTCGAGCTCGCTCTCTTCCCCGTCTTCGGTTTCTTCCTCTTCGTCCTGAGGAGGCTCTTCCTTCTTACGGCGCTTGAATAGGATGACTCGCCTGCCCGGGCCTTTGTCACTGAGGCCTTCCGCGATCCCGTCGGTTACGTCGGACTCGTCCGATCCATCCTCTTCCTCGGGCTCGGCTTCGTGCTCAGGAGACCCTT
>JAFOHJ010000008.1 GCA_017421885.1 Clostridia bacterium | reverse complement strand
TTCCATATTTTCTTCCTTTAATTGCAATCCTTGCCTCCCTTGCCTAATACCCTGAAGGGCACCTAGGGAGGAGGACTGTCGTCAGACATCTATCCTTTGCCTCCCTTGCCTAAAGGGAGGGGGACCACCGTTAGGTGGTGGAGGGATACTGCGGCAGGCCTATTTTATCCCCCAGTCAACTTCGTTGACAGCCCCCTTTAGGCAAGGGGGCCATTTTCGGGGGCATTAAGCACTATTACCTGAACACCGGCACTTCGCCATAGCCGAAGATGGCGAAGAAAATGCTGCCGGGGAAGCTCTTTATGGCCCTGTTATATTCCACAGCCTGTTCATTGTAGCCGTCGTGCGACATGGTCATGGCTGCCGAGGTGAAATCGGCATACAGCGACTGACGGTAGCCTTCGTCCTTCTCGCTGAGGCTCACCTCGCCCAATGCATCGTACACAGCCGCCATGGCCGAAGTCAGGACCGAGTTGGCCTCGGCCTTATCCTCGAGGCTGCCGGCGCTGTTCATGGCGGTGACCGCCGCTTCCAGCTCTTTAAGCACCTCGGAACCTGCCTTAAGGCCGCGCTTGGCCACGATTATCATATTAACGGCGCTCTCGGCACGCTGGCTCAGGTCGGAGGCCACGCCGATGCCGTTGCCCTTCTCGCCGTTATAGAAGATGTCCTCCACCTCGCCATAGAGCCTCGCGCCCGAGCGCCAGCCGCCTATGATGAAGGACAGAAATATCATCACGCACATGGCAAGGGCTGCCGTGCGTCTGTTTTTAAGGCCTCCCATAGCTTAGCCTCTGTTGATCTCGAGCAGCTTCTGCTTGAGCTCGCCCTCGATGCGGCCCAGCTCGGCTTCGGCCTCGCGGCGCTTCGCACGGCCCTCGTTCTGGATCTTGATGACCTCGTCGAGGGTGGAGATGAGGGTGTTGTTGGTCTGCTTGAGAGTCTCGATATCGACGATGCCGCGCTCGCTCTCCTTGGCAACATTGATGGTGCCCATCTTGAGGGTCTCGGCATTCTTGCGAAGCAGCTCGTTGGTCATGTCGGTGACCTCGCGCTGCGCCTTCATAGCCTGATTGGAGTGTTCAAGGCCGAGGGCCAGCACCATCTGGCTCTTCCACAGGGGAAGGGTGGAGGTGAGGGTGGTCTGGATCTTTTCGGCCATAAGGGTGTCGTTGTTCTGAACAAGGCGGATCTGGGGGCCCATCTGCACCGACACCATTCTTGTCAGCTCGAGGTCATGGAGCTTCTTCTCGAAGCGGTCGCAGAGAGCCGCAAGGTCGTTTGCGGCCTGGGCGTCCTCGGCCTTGCCTGTTGCCTCGGCCTTGGCTACCAGCTCTGCCAGCTCGGTGGCGCGGACCTCCTGAAGCTTCTTCTTGCCGGCCAGGATATACATGGTCAGCTCCTTGAAGTTCAGCAGGTTCTTTTCATACATCTGGTCGAGGATGGCGATGTCCTTGAAGAGTTGAACCTGATGGTTCTCCAGCATGGAGGCGATCTTCTCGACATTGACCTCGGCCTTGTCATACTTCATCTTGAGGGTCTCGAGCTTGTTGGTCTGCTTCTTGAAGAAGCCGAAAATGCCCTTGTCGTCCTCGTCGGCATCAAAGCCCTTGAGCTCGCCGATAAGGTCGGTGATCATGTCGCCCACCTCGCCAAGGTCCTTGGTGCGGACATTGCCCAGAGCGCTCTCGGAGAAGCCGGCCAGCTTCTGCTGGGCCTGCGCGCCGTAGGAGAGCACCATTGCCGAGTTGCGGATATCGATCTGCTGGGCAAAATCGTTGACCATTTTCTTTTCGGCATCGTTAAGTGTATCGTCAAGAGCCACGGGGTCGACCGGCTTCTTCTCGACTTCGGGTTCGGGCTGTGCCTGGGCCTGAGCTGCACCTCCAAAGGGGTCGAGGGTCAGTGTGGGCATCTCGTTCATCATGTTCTTCTCATCCATTTTGGTATATCCTCCTGAAAGTTATTGGATTGGGTCACTGATTAAGGGTAAGGACGATCCCGCCGGTCTCTTCGGCCTCTTTTGCCGCCTTTTCATGGTCGAAATCGGGCTTTCCGAGACCTTCGCGGGCCAGCATATTCTCCATAACGGCGATGTCGGCCGAAATGTCGAGGGCATCCGATTCATAGAGCAGGTCAAGCTGCTTTTTAAGGGCCTCGTCGAGAAGGCCGGTGTTGTCGCGTATGCGTGTGAGGGTGGTGTCGACATTCTGTCCGGCGCCCTTCTTGTCCTCAAGCTCCGAGAAGTATCCTGCGAACTTTATAAGGGTGGGCAGGTAATAGCCCATCAGCCTGCGCACGCGGGGCGCCTTCTTGGGGTCGGCCTTGATGGCCGAAATGATGCTCTCCACCGTCGAGTCGATGGAAAAGAGCTTCTCTTTCATAACGGGGTCTTCGATATTGCCTCTGAGGGCATCCAGCTGATCGAGGTATTTTCTTCCCTCCAGCGCGGCGCTGTCGGCAAGGGCGTCACCGGTGAACACCGGCTCTTCGGGCAGGACCTCGACCTCTTTGGGCAGCAGTTTGGATGCGCCAAACCATCCGAAGGCGGCAAGGCCAAGCATGAGGCAGTAGTCGGAAATGCGGTAGAGAGGGAAGAGGAGCGACCACAGGAGGCAGATACCTCCGGCTATATAAAAGCAGTAGGGCGAGGGGTGCTCGCGTGTGCGCTGCTCTTTGGTTTTCTTGTTCATAAGGCACAGTCCTTTCAGCTATATTCAATAAAAATACAAGTACATTTCCACAAATAACATTATATTATTTTTGGCATCCACCGTCAAGAAAATAGCTTGTTCATGCTAAATGATTGTGTTATCATCAAAGTATAATTTTATTTGTTTAAACCGAGGAGGTCAATTTTATGGTACATCACAGCAAGGACCTCGAGCATCTGTTCCGCGAAAATCTCAGAGGCGGCCACGGCCCCATCGAGACCGACGTCGTATATAAGAAGGAAGAGCTGCTCGGCAAGGCCACACTCTTTAACCGCCTGACCATCAAGCCCGGCTCGAGCATCGGCGGACATGACCATGTCACCGACGCCGAGATCTATTATGTCATCTCGGGCGAGATCGTCGTTGACGACAACGGCAAGGAAGTCGTCATGACCGAGGGCGACGCAATGTTCACCGGCGGCGGCGAGCACCATTCGGTTGAGAACCGCAGCGATAAGGACGCGGTCATTCTGGCGATCGTAATCGCGTAACCTATTTTATACATAAACACGGAGGAATAAATTATGGATTATCAGGTATCGGCAAAGGTTCAGCAGATCTTCGATCAGGTCATGGGCCTTGAAGAAGTAAAGAACGCTCTCGATTTCATCGAAAAGGACGCAGAAAAGTCCATTCAGGAGCAGATCGAGCTCACACTTATCGAAGCTCCCACATTCCACGAGGCAGAAAGAGCCAAGGCTTATGCAAAGTACCTCGGCGACCTCGGCCTTGAAGATGCTCATGTAGATCCCTACGGCAATGCAGTCGCAGTATGGAAGGGCGCAGGCACAGGCCCCAAGGTCCTGGTTGAGGCTCACCTCGACACAGTCTTCCCCTTCGGCAGCGTTAAGGAAGTTAGAGAAGAAAACGGCGTTCTCTATGCTCCCGGCATCGTCGACGACACACGCGGCCTCGCAGTCCTGCTGTCGGCTCTCCGCGGCCTCAAGGCTTCGGGCCTTCAGACCAAGGGCGACATCGTCTTCGTCGGCACATCCCGCGAAGAGGGCATGGGCTCTCTCGGCGGCATGAAGGACTTCCTCGACCACAACCCCGACATCGAGGCTTCCATCTCGGTAGACGGCGCATGGACAGAGGGCATCACATTTGAGGCAACCGGCTTCAAGACATACGCAGTCAACTTCTACGGCATCGGCGGCCACGCTTACGGCGCATTCGGCCTGATGGCCAACCCCCTCCACGCAGCAGCACGCGCAGTCGCCAAGATCGCTGACTTCGAGGTATGCAGTGATCCCAAGACAACATTCTGCGTTTCCAACTTCCACGCAGGCAACGATGCAGGCGTTCACGCCATCGTTCCCAAGGCTACAATCAAGTTCAACTTCCGCTCCAACTCGGCCGAGCTGCTCGAAGAGCTCAACGACCGCATCTTCAAGGCTATCCAGGAAGCATGCGACGAAGAGACCGCACGCTGGGGCAAGGACACCATCACATGGGACTGCGAGCAGTACTGCGATGTTCCCGCCGGCACACAGGACATCCACGCTCCCATGGTAGAGGCTACATATCTGGCAGCCAGAGCCTTCAGCCCCGATCCCGAGAAGGTACACTTCAATCAGGGCGGATGCGTTAACGGCAACATGGCAGTTTCCCGCGGCCTGCCCTGTGTCACCATCGGCGGCGGCCTCATCGACGTCAAGTGCCACAACCTCGACGAGTTCTATCCCATCGAGGGCTCGCACAGATGCCCCCAGGAAGTCATGGTGCTTCTGATGCTCTGCGCAGGCATCGAAGGCAAGACAGAATCCATCATTAAGTAAAATTACTGTCAGACGAGGGGGCCCCACGGCCCCCTTTTGTCTTAGGCGACGTTTCTTAGCCCTCTTTTGAAAGAGGGTGGCATGCCGCAGGCATGACGGGTGTTTGGCACAGCAGTCTTACAGCAGCCGCCTTGATAACGGATAAATGCCTTGCCAAACCTCAGTCAGCTGCGCTGACAGCTCCTTTCAAAAGGAGCCTTGGATACGCCCACCTCCGCCACACATT
>JAFOHJ010000053.1 GCA_017421885.1 Clostridia bacterium | reverse complement strand
TCCTTGTCTTCATAGGTGCCGGAATAGCTGCAGAGACCGCCGCAGCGGTAGAAGGCCTCGTTGCCTATGGTTTTAAGGCCGCCGGGGAGGTCGAAGTGCTTAAGCTTGGCGCACCACGAGAAGGCCTCTGCGCCCAGCTTTTCAAGAGATTCGGGCACATCCACAGCCTCGAGGTTCGCGCACGAACAGAAGGCGCCGTTTCCCACCTCGCGTACACCCTCAAGGAGGATGACCCTGCGGATGTCGCTTCTGCCGCGGTAGGCATTGTCGGCAATGGCTTCGTCGGCAACGGTGAGGATGCCGTTTTCAAGCTTGGTGACGGCCTTTTTCGCCTGCGCGGGAGCGGCGATGTTCCTTGCCGCCGCAAGCTGCTCGAGCATTATATCAAAGGGGGTCTTTTCGCGGTGAGGCATTACAGGTTCCGGGATGGGAACGACCTCGGGCTCGGCCTTTCTGACGGCATACCTGGGGTTGAGGTTAAAGACGATATCCTTATCCTCAATGCCGGTCATATCGCCGTCGTCCTTGAGCATGGCATAAAGCATCAGCAGTTTCTTGTCGGTGAAGCCGTTCAAACCAAGGTCCTTCGCCTTGATGTCCCACAGCTGGGGCGTGCCCTTGCGGTGCTCGATGTCGCAGATGAGGTCGAGCAGCTCGATAACGCTGTCGGTAAGGGGGATATTGGCGGCAAGGCAGCCGTCGATGAAGACATTCTTCATAAAATAGTAATTTACGGGGGGAAGCAGGCTGCCGCGCAGGGCGGCATCGTCGGGCAGCTCGAGGTCGAGATGATTTGCGATGAGGGAGGCCAGCTGCAGCATAATATGGCCGTTGGCCGTCAGCCTTGTGTGGGTATAGGCGCGCATGGCTCCGTCGGAATAGCCGGTGATGATATCGTCGGGCTTCTTTTCAAAGAACTTTCGGAGCTGCACCGTCTTATAGGCAGGCTGTGCATTTATGGCATCGAGGATCTGCTGAAGGTTATCCTCCTGATCCTCCGGCTGTTCTTCTTCGGGTTCGTTACCGTAGATCAGGTCGTCAAGCTCTTTGAGATAGTCCTCTATCTCGGGGTCGGGCTTGGGGATATCGGGTTTGATTATTCCCTCTGCCGCCAGCTGCGACATAAGGGCATCGAAGGGTGTGTTTGCCATGGGTTTCCCTCCTTATATTTCGTTGGCGAGACGCATGGCAAAGATCTTTGCGTTCATCTCGTTCTCTTCGGCTATGCGGCGTGCGTTTCGGATCTCGGCATCGCTGGCATTGGGGCCGTCGGGGCCCATCAGCATTCTCACCATATCGTCGGTGAGGCCCGAGGCATCGCCCTTTTCGAGGCGGTGGACGGCAATGAGCTGGTCGAGCTTGTCGCTGCCCTCGCCCGGCATATCATACATGAACTTAAGCATACCTTCGGGCATGCCCATCTGCTTTTCGATCTCGGTGAACTCATGGTCATCGGGCTTGCGGTATGTATAGCGGTCTTCCTCGGGGTCGGGAATAATGATCGGATCGGGCTCGAAGATATCATCGTCATCATCGTCATCTTCGGGTTCAAAGTCTTCGAGCTCTTCAGCCTTGGCGGCAAGACGTCGGATAACGACATCGATATCCTTGTGGAGCTTCTGATCAAAGAGGCTGGGGTAGTCACTCTTTGCAAGTAGATCCGTCAGCAGCTCGTTGTCACCGGCATAGAGGGGGGCAACAAAGCCCATGGCATCATTATCGTCATGTCCGATCATGGCATCCCACATGGCATCAGACACAGCATCGCTTTCTTCTGTATTCAGAGCCATTTTATCAGCCCACGCATCGCAGTCCTCCTGACAGGTGGCAAGCAGCGTGATGAGCAGTACGGAGGGCAGGCGCTGCGAGCTGTCGCCGTATACTTCTGCGATATAGTCGCTTCTGAGGAGGAAATAATGCTTGTTTCCGCCATTATTCTCTACGGGGATATCGCGCAGCTCGGAAACTCTGACACCGTGGAGGAAGTTATAAAGCATGGCTACTCTGGGGTCGCTGAGGCCCGAGAAGCCATAGGCACGGAGACCGTCTTCCCATGTTTCGGGGGCATCATAGCACAGCATCTTTGCAAAAAGCTCGAGGATATAGCCGCAGTCTTCTTCGTCGGCATAAATACCTTCGTCTTCCAGCAGATCGATCATACGCATATAGAGGCTGTCGTAAATGTCGGAGAGGAAGTTAGCTGCAAGATCCTCATCCAGGCAGAAGGGGCCGCAGAGGCTGATATATGCGCGAAGAAGCTCGGGCGGAGCGCATCTTACAACGAAGGAGGAGAGCCTGCGGTCGAAGGCCTCGGACATACCTGTGATGAAATAGCCATTTTCGCGAATATCATTTATCTTCTCGTTTATTTCATCCATGTCAATGGCGACGTTTACCCCGCTTTGCTTCTTTTCTTCGGCATCAAGGCGTTCAAGCTCGCCGTTTACAAACCTGAGGATATCGTCGATGTTGGAAAAATCAAGGTTATCGGGAATATTGATGTTATCGGGCATGGTTTATACCTCGCTTTTCTTTTGATGGTTTAATTATATAATGTATTATATTTGGTGTCAAAGCAGAAGATGGAGTTTTGATGTGTCTATGAAACAAACGGCTTTTTCAGATTATTTACGAATAAATGTTTGATTTACATAATCATATATGGTATATTTGAAATATAAAATCGAACATTTATACCCCGAAAAGGGAGGTAAAATACTTATGGCAAGCAAGCTTTTAAGCCCAAAACGCAAGGCTATCCTTGATTACATCGAGCAGTTCACCCTCGAGAACGGCTATGCACCCTCGGTGCGCGAGATCGGCGACGCAGTCGGCCTGCGCTCGCCCTCCACGGTCCATTCTCACCTGCGCATCCTCGAGGATAACGGCCTGCTGCAGAAGAGCAAGGGCAAGACCCGCACTCTGTCTATCTCGGGCCAGACCAACTATAAGAATGTTCCCCTTGTGGGCACGGTACGCGCCGGCGCGCCCATCCTCGCCCAGGAGGAGATGGTGGGCTATGTCCCCTTCGAGGGTCAAGGCGGAGGCGAGCTCTTTGCCCTCACCGTCCGCGGCGACAGTATGAAGGATGCCGCCATCCTTGAGGACGACGTCGTTATCGTAAGGCAGCAGCCCACTGCCGATAACGGCCAGATCGTTGTTGCCCTCATCGACGATGAGGCAACGGTAAAGCGCCTTAAGATCGAAAAGGGCCATATCTGGCTCATGCCCGAGAACCCCGACTATCAGCCCATCGACGGACAGAACTGCTCTATCCTCGGCGTGGTAGTTGCAGTATACCGCTACAATGTCCGCTAAAGCTGCCAAAGGCGCCGTGACGGCACAAAGCCCTGTCACCGCCCTTCCCGGCTTCGGCCCCAAACGAGCCAAGCTGCTGGAGAAGCTGGGGATAAAAAAAGTGGGCGACTTCATAAGCTATTTTCCCCGCGACTATGAAGACCGCACCAATATCCACAGCCTTTCCCGTGCGCCTCAGGAGTCCAAGGCCTGCTATCGCCTTATGGTGGCCTCCGACCCCACCCTTGCAAGGCTGCAGAGGGGCATGGAGCTGGTCAAGGCGAGGGCATTTGACGACACGGGGAGTATAGAACTCATCTTTTTTAACAGACCGTATACTAAAGATCAGCTCAAAAAGGGCACCGAGTATATTTTCTACGGCAAAGTGGAGGGCTATCCCCGAAGGCCCAGCCTTGTGAACCCCCTCTTTGAAGAGGTGGGAAACGAGGGCAGCGTCACCGGCAGGATCCTTCCGGTGTATCCTCTTTCAAGCGGAATATCCTCGGGCATGGTCGAGCAGGGGGTCAGAGCCGCCCTCGAGGTCTGCTCTATTCCCTCATCGCCTCTGCCCCCTCAGCTGGAGCGCGACCTGGGTCTTATGGATGCCGAAGAGGCATACCGCCAGATACATTTTCCCGACAGCCTTGAAAAGGCGGCCGAGGCAAGACGAAGGTTTGCCTTCGAGGAGCTATATGTCTTCTGCTGCGCTTCGGTAGGGCTCAAATGGGAGGCCAAGACAAGGATATCCCGCGTGCTCGACCATTATGACCCCAGATTCTTTTATGACGAGCTGCCTTTCAGGCCCACTAATGCTCAGAAAAGGGCCATATCGGAGGCCTTTGCCGATATGTGCTCGATAAACCGCATGAACCGCCTTGTTCAGGGCGATGTCGGCTCGGGCAAGACCCTGGTTGCCGCCGCC
>JAFOHJ010000052.1 GCA_017421885.1 Clostridia bacterium | reverse complement strand
CCGCTTTTGGCGGCATTGCCGAGGGCGGTAATAAGCTCGTTGTCGATTATCATATAGGGGGTCATTATATGGACATAATCGCGGGCCTTGCCCAGAATGTCCATATACACCGTTTCGCCTACCAGTTCGTTGTCGAAAGGCGAATCGCTGTAGGGGATAACATAGCCCGGCTCGTCATAAACAGGCAGGTCGCGAGGACGGAAATCTTCATAGTTCTCGCGGCAGCGGTTGGTGATCTGCCACAGTTCGAGGAACATGACCGCAAAGCTGAAGGCGGCTTCGCCGCGGATCATAACGCCGGTATCCTTCCAGTGTCCGTAGGGCGAGGTGATATTCACATATTCATCTGAGAGATTTATGCCGCCGGTGAAGGCCGTCTTTCCGTCGACGACAAGGATCTTGCGGTGGCTTCGGTTGTTCTGCACCGTTGAAAGGAATGGGCGGAAGGGGTTGAACACCTTGCATTTGATGCCCATTTCCTCAAGCTCTCTGGGATAGCGATAGGGCAGGCGGGGCAGGCATCCGATGCCGTCGTACATGACGCGGACATCAACGCCCTGGGCAGCTTTTCGCCTGAGCACATCGACGATGCTGCTCCACATCTCACCCTTGCCGATTATATAGAACTCAAGGAATATATATTTTTCGGCTTTCTCCATTTCTTCCAGCATGACATTCCAGGCCTCTTCGCCTGTAGGAAGATACTGGGCATCGGTGTTTCTGAAGGCTGGGAACTCGGCATATTTGTTCATATATGAGATAAAGTTTGCCTTCTGCTTGTCTTTGGAGGCCACTTCTGGAATGATCGAGGGGTCCTGAGTGATATAAGGTGAACTTTCTTTGCGGATGCGGCGCAGAGTCTTGTTCATCATCATGGGAACCGACTGGAGCTTGATGAACAAATAGAAAAAGTTGCCGAGGATAGGGGATATGGCGATCATCGCGATCCATGTCATCTTGGATTCGGGACTTTCGCGGCTGTTGATGATATGGATGATGAGCAGTACGCTGAGCACACCGTTTATGGCATTGAGGGCAGCCAGCGCTTCGTCGCTCGCGATGCGGAAAGCAGACGAGAAGATAATATACAGCTGCAGCGCCAGCATAATTATGATGAAGGATGTCTGACCAAACAGCCATGAGAGTATTTTTTTCATTTTCTTCTCCTTTCGCGCAGCTCTGAGTTTCTATTAAGAAATATAGTCTTAAACATCAGGTCAAGTCAAGGCGGAGAAATAAGATTTACAAATAGTTAATCATCCAAACAAAAAGACGCCGCAATTGTGCGGCGCCGGAGAGTACATTGGCTGTATAAAACAGGTGTTGCTCCCAAAACTGGAATGTGGGAATTAAGTTAACCCGCCAAAATGACAGGTGGGTCCGCTGTCTTTCCTTTAAACGGCTCCCAGCTTCCATATAGGGAGGTCTGCCATCGGGGAAAGAACGGGTTAACGCGGTCCCGTTTAACTCGATGCGGTTAAATAAGAGCCCACACCCCAGTTTCAGGAGCAACCTTTTGTTTGCTAACGCAATGTTTTTGTTGACTTAATTATAATACAGAACGTCACATATGGCAATAACAAAACTTTTTCAGAACTTTTGTTAACTTTGCCGTATTGACTAATCTCTGTGTTTTTGGTAGTGATATTACTCGGCATCCTCTTCTTCGCCGAAGAACAGCTCGTCAAAGCGCTCGGCAAAGATCTGATAAAGTGTGTCGTATTCTTCGTCGTCGGCTACGGGAACGAGGAATTCTTCTTCATCCTCGACCTCGAGAACCATGATAAGAGGCTCAAAGGCAAGCTCTTCTTCTTCGGTAAGATCGACCGGCTTGAAGGCGAAATAGGTCCTGTCGTTATATTCGACAGTATCGAGGTGTTCGAACTCGACGTCGTTGCCGTCCTCATCGGTGAGGGTCATGAAGTTTCTTTCATCCATTATTATATCCTCCGTTTTCTATCTTATTACTGATTATATCAGATATTGCACGGAAAACAACAGACATTTGGCGGAATGGTCAAAATGCCCGTCAAATTTGCTTTTTTGGGAGGTTTTTAAGGCTGAAATTTATTGAAATGTGATAGTTGACTTGAGAGTGGATTCTTGGTATACTATCGGAGTAAAAGAAAGCAGGAACCACCATCCTCACCTCAATTGTCTAAGAAGAGGTCAACATCAGCAAAGGGGAAAGACATAAAAATGTCTGGCTTCAGCGCGTGTTTGTTCGGGACGGTATTCTGCCGCCCCTTTTTCAATTTTTTTGGAGGTGTTTCAGCATTAGCACTCAAGAACATCAGATCAATGAAGAGATCACTGATAAGGAAGTAAGACTCATAGACGTAGACGGCTCCCAGCTGGGTGTTGTAACATCGCAGCGCGCACTGGAGATCGCAGCCGAGAGAGGATTCGATCTGGTTAAGATCGCTCCCAAGGCCGAGCCTCCCGTATGCCGTGTAATGGACTATGGTAAGTTCCGTTTTGAACAGGCCAAGAAGGAAAAAGAGAACAGAAAGAATCAGAAGGTCGTCGAGATCAAGGAAGTCAGACTGTCGGCAAAGATCGACACACATGACTTTGAAACAAAGGTCAAGGCAGCCCAGAAGTTCCTTTCGGGCGGCGATAAGGTAAAGGCTTCGATCCGCTTTAGAGGCAGAGAGCTGGCCCACACCAATATCGGTCTGGATGTGCTCAACCGTTTCGGCGAGGCCTGTGCGAACGTAGGCGTTGTTGAGAAGGCGCCCAAGCTCGAAGGACGTCAGATGCTGATGTTTTTGGCTCCTGAAAAGAAAAAGTAATTAACCCCCACCAGAGAGGAGAAAAATTATGCCCAAGATAAAGACACATAGTGGCGCTAAGAAGAGATTCAGCATCACAAAGACAGGTAAGATCAAGCGTGGCACAGCTAAGAGACGTCACGACATTAAGGGCTGCAAGTCCACACAGAAGATGCGCCATCTGCGCAAGGACGCTTTTGTTGATGCAACAGTAGCTCCCCAGATCATGCGTCTGATCCCCTATAAATAAACCCCAGATACGGAAAGGAATGTTCTTAAATGGCAAGAGTTAAAGGCGCAATGATGACGCGCAAGAGAAGAAAGAAGATCGTCAAGCTGGCTAAGGGCTTCTGGGGTTCCAAGAAGAACCACTTCAAGATGGCCAAGCAGCAGGTTATGAAGTCGGGCAACTACGCTTATGTCGGCAGAAAGCTGAAGAAGCGTGATTTCCGCAAGCTCTGGATCTCCAGAATTTCGGCTGCATGCAAGCAGAATGATATCAACTACTCCCGTTTCATGAACGGCCTCAAGAGAGCCGGCATCACACTTAACCGCAAGATGCTCTCTGAGATCGCTATCTCTGACGCTCAGGGCTTCACAGCTCTGGTCGAGAAGGCTAAGGCTGCTCTTTAATCAGAGTTTAAAAAGCGCTGCTCGAGAGGGCGGCGCTTTGTTTTATTTTCCGCCCCTACAGACCAAGGAGAAAAAATGAGCAAGACCAGGATCATCAAGATCATGACCGTTATGACCATCATCGCCGCTGTTCTCGGCACACTGTCGGGCGTATCGCTGATGGCAAACGCATCGTGGACAAATATCCTCTCTACAGCATGCACATTGACCTGCGCTTTCATCGCAATGGTCCAGCTGCTGCTGGTCAAGGAAGCCTACCGCGGCTTCGTTGATCCCGACGAGGAAGAATAATGAACATGAAAACCTCCCAAACGGGAGGTTTTTCTGTATCTGTACTGAGAGGCCGGCAGGGTACGCAGAGAGCTTATATTTGACTTTATACTCCCGATAGGCTATACTGAACTGGTGCGAATTGGATATGGAAGGAGAGATCTTTTGCAGCTGACAGGTAAAAAAACTTCGTTTTATGAAGCTATGCTGATGATAACCACCACGGCGTGGAGTATGTCATTCGTGTGGTCGAAGATAGCAACCAACACAGGCATGGCTCCCGAGGTATATCTCTTTCTGAGATACGGCCTTGCAGCACTGCTGCTTTTTCCCTTTGCCCTGAGGCACTTCAAAACAGCGACAAAACAGCAGGTCATGATGGGCTGCTCCATGGGCGTCCTCTTCTTTGCGGCCATGATATTTCAGACTATAGGTATAACCATGACCACCCCATCCAACAGCAGCTTTATCACCACCATATATGTGGTCATAGCTCCCTTTACAACATGGATCATGATGAAGCATAAACCCAGCAAAAGCATTTATGCCGCCGTCATCCTCTGCCTTATAGGAATATATGTCCTTAACATGAAGCCGGGCGAGGTGCTTGCCATGAACCTTGGCAATGTGCTGACACTTATCGGCGCAATCGGATGGGCACTTCAGGTAACATATACATCGATGGTAGGCGACAAGATGCCCCCATCGCTTCTGTCTTTCCTGACCTTCGGCACGCTGGCCGCCTGCGGGCTGGCCCACTGCCTGCTGACAGGAGCACTGGCCACAACAACGGCAGCCCAGCTCAGCGGCTCGGCTCAGTCCATCGTTCTTGCGGCGATCTTCCCTACAATAGTGGCCAACCTTGTTCAGGTCATCGCCCAGCCTAAGGTCGATGCCAACAAGGCTACGGTAATATATACTCTCGAGGCGGTGTTTGCCACCATCTTCTCGATCATCCTCGGCCTTGAGGAGCTTACCATGTCGGTAGTATTGGGCGGCGGCATTATCATGGCCGGCGTTTTAGTGGCACAGTTAGGAGGTAAAAAAGAAAATGTTTGATAATAAAGCGATTTTTGATATGCTCGACGGCCTCGGCATCGAGTACAAGCTGGCTCAGCACGAAGACGTTCACACAATGGAGGATCTTATCCCCATCGAAGAAGAGCTGGGCGCAAAGTTCTTCCGCAATCTGTTCCTCACCAACCGTCAGAAGACCATGTTCTATCTGATGCTCATCATCGGCGACAAGCCCTTCAGAACATCGGAGGTCTCTAAGAAGCTGGGTGTTGCCCGCCTGTCCTTCGGCAGCTACGAGGTGCTTGAAGAGAAGCTGGGCGTTCATCCCGGCGCCGTCAATCCCCTGAGCCTGATGTTCGACAAGGAGAAGGAGATCATGCTGGTTGCCGACAAGGAGATCCTCGAGAGCAGCCATGTCTGCATGCATCCCGGCTCCAACGGCCAGAGCATCATGATGAAGACATCCGACCTGTTTGAAAAGGTGCTGCCTCATATGGGCATCACCCCCACATGGATCGAGGTAACCGGCGAGGCATAAGCAATGAGCTTTTTCAAAACGGTACATCAGATCGTGCGCAACATCCCCACGGGCCGCGTTATGAGCTTCGGTGATATCGCAGGGCTTATGGGCGAGCCGAGAAAGGCGCGATTTGTGGGCTTTGCCATGCGCACCTGCCCTCACGAATATCCCTGGCACAGGGTGGTCAAGGCCGACGGCAGCCTTGTCATCGGCGAGCGCCAGCGCGCGATGCTGGAGCGCGAGGGGGTCCACTTTGATGCCGACGGCAGGGTGGATATGGATAAATGCAAGGTCTATCCGGCCGAGATGCATCTTATGATGCAGAGCGCCGGGGAGGAGATCATATTCTGATAAAACAAAAGTCATCCACAATCTGTGGATGACTTTTTTGGTTATTTGATCGAAAACTCGATGGGTACGTTGGCTTTTTGTGTACCGAAAGAACCATCCAGAATCAATCTATACTGACCCGGTTTCAATTCTTTATACCAATACGGCCATTCGACTTCATGCTCTATCTTTGTATTTGCCGCAATACTATATGCAACTGTAACAGCTTCTCGATCTATATCTTTTTGCTTCCAATTATACCAAGTATTTCCCTTTTTTACGTGAAGAAGGTAAAACGCATTGAATGTGTATTCAGCAGATGAATGATTGGTCAGACTGACCAACATGCCTTTCTGATCGACATCGATCACCTCTGCTTCGATTGCAACATACTCATTGATTTCGATTTCGACAGGGGAAAGACCTATATTTGGATAGCCAAAAAAGATAAACAGGGCGGCTAAACAAAGAATAAATGTAATAATGATAAGCCGGCGTTTTTTCATAATATCCAGCCTTTCCTACTCAAATATAATATTATAATAGCATAGAGCAGAGAAAATGGAAATATTATTGTCGAAAAACTTGCCTGCTTGATATATTTCGACGTTATTATACAAATAGTAATTGATTTCTGAACCTTTATTAAGAAAATAGATTGATATTATCAATGTATTGTGATAATATTTGTCTTGTAGTGAAAAACACCGACTGCGGCTCTTTTGAGAAAAAGAATTTGTGCATAACTGCTGAATATCCGCATCGGTAATACACGGAAGGAGAAAAAACAATGAAGTACGATAATGAACTGTTCGTCAAGCACCTTCAGGGCATGGTCCAGATCCCCACAGTCTCCAGCGCCGACCCTGATAAGACACGCGTTGACGATTTCCTGAAGCTCCATGAATATCTTGAAGAGGCATATCCTCTTGTACATAAGACCTTTACAAAAGAGGTCGTCGGCAAGTGCGCCCTTATCTATCACTGGAAGGGCACAGGCAAGTCGGGCAAGCTGCCCCTCCTGCTGACAGCTCATCAGGACGTCGTTCCCGAGGGCGACTGGAATATGTGGACGTATCCTCCCT
>JAFOHJ010000051.1 GCA_017421885.1 Clostridia bacterium | reverse complement strand
TAGAACGGCTCTGTGACGAGTGGAGTATAATAAAAGAGTATATGAAATAGCAAAAGTCACGGCATTTGCCGTGACTTTCTGTTTATTTTTGCCTTAGAATATGCCATATATCATTGCCGGCAAAACCGCATTTGCGGTATAGCTTTTCGGGATATATATCCCGCACTTTACCCGAAACAGTGGCAAAATCAGCCTTTTTTGATATCCTTTTTATAAGCTCTCTCACTATCAGGCTGCCAACTCCGCGACCGCGGTATTCGGGCACCACCTGTATCCATTCGAGGATGCCTTCACGGGCCTCGTTATCCAACTCAGCAATGCCGCAGGCGATTGGTCGGTCTGCAGCATCATCAATGACGATGATCCAAAGGTCTTTATCAAATACAGCCGAGCTTCTCATAGATGAAAGGCGGTTTTCGGTTATGCTTAAGTCGTCGTAAGAGCGGTTTATGATGTCTGAGATCAGAGCAATATCATTTTCGTCTGCTGTTCTGACCGAAAACCCGGGACAGGTTGTGCATGGAATGGATTTAAGGTCATGCTTCAGCCTGAAATAAGGCTCATCAGTATAGTTTTCGAGCATATCCGGGGAGAGGTTTCGATCATGAACTATCATCATATTGGGCGGAATAGTGATTCCCTTGTTTTTATGGTAGGGGATAGACAGGGTGCCGCAGGGGTCTTTAAGATATTCATATAATGTCAGCATAGTCTTATTCTCCGAGGCTCATAAGCTTTTGGGCAATTACCTTTGCCTGATCGTCCGACGGCTCAAAGGGCAGCTCGACCTGAATGAGACGATCGTTATATAGCAGAAGATACTGATAATCTCCGCCCGAGTATATACGCGCCCTCACAGCTCTTTCGGAACCCCATACGGTTTCGTCAACATCCTTGAACCAACTGTAGGTGTCGAGGATCTTATTAAGTGCCAACCTTCCAACGAACGGGAAATCATATATGAGCACCTTGTATCTCACATAATCATCGCCTCCATTTGTAAACTCGTAGAAAGAGTAGAGGTCGGCGGCAAACGAGCTTCTGTATTCATAATAGGGGTAATAGCTGATGTTGGGGATGTTTTTGCGTTCGATGCCGATATCCTCAAGCCTGAGGGGAGAGTCTTCAAGCGAAAGCTCGGTCGTTCTTGAAAAATCTATATCGTGATCGGATGTATAGCTCAGCATAAAAAGACAGTAGAGAAGAGCCAGGGCAAGGGCGGCGACTACCGATGCGGTGCGCACTTTTTGGGCATCCTGATATATCTTTTTCGCTATTTTTTGAACAAGATTAACAAGGACGATCAGCGTGATTACCGACAACAGAACAAAGGCATGAAACATTCCGGCCTCGCGGTTGGGGGCATATACGATATCATAAAGCAGCACCGTGGCAAGAAGCATAATAGCTGAAAATAGCAGAAAGCTTTTAATGCCGGTGAGGGAGGGCATACATCGTCCGCCTTTTGAGATGCTTCTCTTTGAGAGGAGATACCATATAAAATAGTGGACGATCTCAAAAAGATTGTATATGAAAAGGATGAGGACTGACATGCCCATCAGCAGAGAACTGCTGTCAGAGAGGATCGTGAAGGGGATATGGCTGAAATCCACGCCGCGGTTTATAAGCTGGAGCAGCATCGAGATCATTAGGAGAAAATTACCTGTAAGATAGGTCTTTTTCATCGACCTGTGAATGCCGTCGAGCTTATACTTCTCGTCGGTCTCGATGGGGATAGGGTTGGCGCGGTCATTACTGAATATGTGCATGGGGCCCTTAGCCTTTATAAGCTGCCATCCGGCAGACTCGCACATATCAAGATAGGTCTCCTGCGAGGGTGGCATTGCGGGATCGAATTGAGTGGCCTCGGGAAAGAAGGTGACGGCATATTTTGTATCTTTAGGTTCATCTTTCTCAAGAGTGACTATCAGATCGCCGTAATGCCTGATCTGCCATCCGCGTTTTGCGTATTTTTCAAGGCGCTTTGCTATGGCATCGCCATCAAGAGGGGTGTAGAGATTGATATATCGCTTTGTCTTAAACATAACTCAAACCTCCTTGGGGCGCAAACGGTCGAAATCCATCGTTAGCCTAAGAAGCCGCTGATACTCGGCATCAAGCATCGACTTTCCCTTTTCGGTTATGACATAGCTTCGGCGTCGGCCTTCGGTTTTGGTAAGCTTTATGAGACCTTCCTTCTGAAAGTCATCCAGAAGTCCATACATAGTGCCGGGACCAATGAGCACTTTGCCCTCGGTCCATGTTCGCACAAGCTCGGATATATCGGCACCGCAATGCTCTTCTCTGAGGCATAGGAGGATATAATACATCTGTTCAGTCAGGGTTTGAAACTTTTCTCTGGCCATAAGATCAGCTCCGGTCTATATTTAATATCGAACATCGATATTTCTGATTTAAGGATATCATCGAATATCGATATTGTCAACAGGGTATCTGAGTAAAGTGAGCAGGGCATAAATAAAAGCCTCCCGTATGGGAGGCTTTTGAGTGTTATTAATCATCAGGACTTGAGCTTTGTCCAGTACTGGTTATAAAGCTCGAGTGTTTCTGCGGGCAGATTTACGTATGTCTCGCAGTTTTCGAGGATTTCCTTGGAGGGGAAGAGGATCCAGTTGTTCTTGGTCTCTTCATCAAGCTCCTCATAAGC
>JAFOHJ010000050.1 GCA_017421885.1 Clostridia bacterium | reverse complement strand
GGTAACAAAGCGGAAGAAAAGAAAACAGAAGAAAAGAAGACAGAAGTCGAGAATGCGGGTCCGGCTGCCGAAACAGCGGCAGAAGGCGTAAAGATCGACTATAAAACCTCCGAGCTCTATACAAAAGAGGATATGGATGCCGCGATCGCCAAGATCATGGAAGTCGCGCCTGCAGATGAATGGGAAGGAACACCTGTAGTCTAAAAGTAGCAATATAACTTATAATGGATAGGGCAGGAAACATTATTCCTGCCTTATCCTGATTATCACAGAAAATATTCTATTAACTTCGATTTTGTGCTATAATTTGTTTATTATAATGAAAACACTTGTTAGTAGGAGGTAAAATATGGATAAAAGACCGAGAGGCCGACAAAAAAACATAACCGGCCAGGGAAAAGATGTTAAACGACGCGGCAGTGGTCTCGGAATAGGTCCGGTGGGAAAGCCCGGACGAGTTCCTCAGAGTTCGAATGAGATTCCTTCAGGTAAGCGAAGCACCAAATCAGGTGGAATGGGATTCGGCAAGATTATAATTGCCCTTATTGCGCTTCTCATTGGTGGTGGCGGAGGTCTCGGATCGATGCTTTTCGGTGGAGAGGACATTATGACCCCTCAGACTCCTCAGACTTCCCAGCCTATCCAGGAGTCGGTTTCTCCCGGCTCGATGGAATCGCTGGCTGCACTTCTCGGTAATCTTGGCGGCGGTACCGTATCGTCCGGATGGGATAATCAGGACAATACTCAGGTCCTTAATACTTCAGTAGCAGCCGGTGCAAGAGAAAAATACACCGATATTATCGGTGGAGGCAAAGACGAGATAACTCTTATGGTCTATCTTTGCGGCACCGACCTTGAATCCCGCAGCAAAATGGCCACAATGGATCTGCAGGAGATGCTTAATGCCGATATTGGCGATAATGTAAATCTGATCGTTTACACCGGCGGCTGCAAGCAGTGGCAGAATAATGTGCTCGACAGCAGACGAAATCAGATATGGCAGGTGCAGGATGACGGCCTTCTTTGCCTTGAGAAAGATCTTGGCAACGTTTCCATGACCGATCCTGACACACTTTCATCGTTTATTCGCTGGTGTGCCAAGGAATTTCCCGCAAACCGTAATGCGCTTATTTTCTGGGATCATGGCGGAGGCTCTGTCAGCGGCTTTGGTTATGACGAAAAGTTCCAGTCCAGCGGTTCAATGAGCCTTGCGGAGATCGATAAGGCTCTCACCGACGGAAAGGTACAGTTCGATTTTGTAGGTTTTGACGCATGCCTGATGGCAACCGCTGAAAATGCACTTATGCTTTCTAAGCATGCCGATTATATGCTTGCAAGTGAAGAAACCGAACCCGGCATTGGTTGGTATTATACCGACTGGCTTACAGCTCTTTCCAAAAACACATCCATGTCTACTCCTGAACTCGGCAAGCTGATCATAGATGACTTCGTTGAAACATGTGGAGCAAAATGTGCCGGCCAATCGGCAACCCTTTCTATTGTCGACCTTGCGGAAGTAGAGGCAACTGTTCCCGAGGCTTTTGCGGCTTTCTTCAATGATACATATGAGCTTATCAAGAACGACGAATATGCTCAGGTATCGAATGCGCGAAGCGGCAGCCGCGAGTTTGGCGCTTCGAGCCGAATCGATCAGGTAGACCTTGTTCATCTGGCGAAGAACATGAACACCGAAGAGGGTGATGCCCTAGCAAAGGCGCTGCTCGGTACAGTTAAATATAACCGCACTTCTTCCAATATGGCCAATTCCTACGGCCTCTCGATCTATTTCCCGCTGCGCAAAGCTTCCATGGTAGACACCGCTGTCGATACATACGAACAGATAGGTATGGATGATGAGTATACCCGCTGCATTCAGGCTTTTGCCAGCATGGAAGTCAGCGGTCAGGCTGCATCCGGCGGCACAGGTTCGCCGCTTACATCGCTTATGGGCTCGGCTTTCGGTTCTCAGAATAATGCCGAAATGATCGGCCAGCTCTTGGGTGCCTTCCTCGGCGGCGATGTAGGAAGCATAACCGGCCTTACCGGGCTGAATACAAACTTCCTGTCTGATCGTGCACTTAATACTGATGATATCATTTCCTATATTTCGGATAACAGTTTTGATGGCAGCACCCTTACATGGCAGATGGGCAGCAACGGAATGTATATTTCGCTTCCTGAAGAACAGTGGGAACTGGTTCAGAGCCTCCAAGCAAATATGTTCTATGATGACGGAGAGGGATATATTGACCTTGGCCTCGATAATGTGTATGACTTTGATAAACAGGGTAATCTTGTGGCGCCTGATGAGATCACATGGATCGCAGTAAACGAGCAGCCTGTTGCATATTATCATGAGTATACGCTTGATGATGGCGATAGCTATAGTATCACAGGCCGAATCCCTGTGCTTTATAACTGCGAAAGGGCAGAGCTTGTCGTCGTATTTTCCGACGAAGATCCCAACGGCAGCATTGTTGGAGTAAGACGTGTTTATAATGACGGCGAAACAGAAACTGTTGCCAAAACGATGGATACTCTTGTTGCCGGCGATGCTATCGATTTTATCTGCGATTACTACAGTTATGATGGCGAGTATTTCGATAGTTATATGCTTGGTGAACAGCTGATCGTAGATGATGAACTCTATATCAGCGATGTTTACATAAATGCTGATGCTGCAAATCTGACATATCAGTTTACAGATATCTATAATCGTTCCTACTGGACAGAACCGGTTAAATAATGAAAAAGCTTTTAATGCCGCTTGTTGTGCTGATAATGGCAGCTCTGCTTTCGGTAATACAGTATTTTGTAGTTACTGAAAGATACAAAGACTGGAAGACAACAACTGCAGTTATAACAGATATTGAAATAACTGACAGAAGAAAGCATGTCGGCAAATGGATACACTATTATTGGAATTACAATAGAGATGGTGTTACTTATTCGGCGCATGATTTTTTTGCTTATTCTGGACAGAAGTATATGATCGGTGACGAGAAAGAGATCTGGTATAACCCTGCCGATCACTCAGAATCGCAGTTTTCAAAGCCATCCGCCGAGCTGGAAGTTTACATTCCGTTCTTCTTAGCTGTTCCGATCAGTTTAGGTGTTTACAGTACACAGTCGAAAAAAGAAAAGCATTATTAATAATAAATCCCACACCATTACGGTGTGGGATTTATGTTATC
>JAFOHJ010000049.1 GCA_017421885.1 Clostridia bacterium | reverse complement strand
TGAATACTGCGCAGCCTACGTTTACGGGAAGCTGTGTGGGAGGAACCTCACGTCCGGTAACGGCCTGAACGAGCTGCTTTTCCGCACCCTGAGGATACTCGGTGGGAAGAATCTTCAGCTCGATCTTGGGATAATCCCCAAGCAGAGCCTGGATCTTCTTGATAGCCTCTGCCTTGTTGTCCTCAACGGCAAGAACGAGATGTTCGGGATCGAGGAGGTCAAAAAGGATCATCATGCCATCGAGCACATGCTCTGGGTTTGTTCTGAGGAGGGAGTCGTCAGAGGTTATGTAAGGCTCGCACTCACAGGCATTGGCGATAAGAGTATCAATCTTGCCCATTGCGGCAAGAGCCTTTACGCTGCCGGGGAATGCGGCGCCGCCCATACCTACGATACCGGCCTCGCGGATGGAAGCGAGGATTTCATCATCAGTGGTGGGAAGTGTGTTTGTTACGGTAGTATCCTGAAAATCATTATCGATTACAACAGCCATACAGCTGCCTAGAGAGGGGTGAGGGCGCATTTCGATAGCGGAAACAATACCGGAAACAGAAGCGTGAACAGGCACACACAAGCCCTCTCCATCGCCTATTTTTTGTCCGCGGAGAACGTGATCGCCGACCTTGACAATGGGAGTACAGGGCGAACCGATATGTTGCTGCATGGGGATCACTACCTGTTTCGGGTTGATGGTGCGGAAATTGGTTATCTCAGTGGACATTTCCTTATTGTATTTGGGGTGTATGCCGCCAAAAAACAGGTGTTTCATTATTTCACCTCATTTACGTTCGTATCAAATCTTTAAAGCCTTCGCTGTAAAACATATCGCCGTTTGCATCTACCCACATCGCCTTGGCACCGTACTTATCAAGCAGTGACTGACCTTCATCCTGAGGGAGGATGAAAAGCGCAGTAGAAAGCGCATCTGCTGCGCCCGAATCATCACATACAACAGAAACGGAGCGCCAGTATTCTGAAGGATAGAGGGTTTCGGGGTCTATTATGTGGTGATAGAGCTTACCATCGACCATATAGGTGCGCTGATAGTCGCCGCTGGTAACTACGCTGCCGTTTTTAACATAAATAGTGTGCAGATAGTCCTCGCCGCCATTGGGGTCCTGTATTCCGATGACCCAGGCATCACCTTCGGGCGTTTTTGGACCGGTGGCAACTATATTGCCTCCAACACTGATGAGCAGATTCTTTGGCGCAGTTTCGGCAACCTGCTGTACAGCCCAGCCTTTTGCAACAGCACCGACGTCAAGCTTTACATCAGGGTCGGTAAAGTATACGGTACATGCCTCTTTATCTATCACGACAGAGTCAAAATCCATGTGCATAGATGCCGCTCTAAGTTCTTCAATGTCGGGAAGTTTAGCGTTAACAGGATCGTCACGTCCGTCGCTTCTTGACTCGTGCCACAAGCTCAGAACACTGCCCATAGCGGCATTTACTTTGCCGTCGGTGGCTTTATAAAAAGCTTTGCAGTCGATAAGCAGGTCGATGATTCTTTCGTCGGTCTTAACAGGCGTGACGGCGGCATTGTCGTTGATGACCTTAAGATTTACCATGCCTTCATATTCGTTATAAATATCAAAAAGACGGTGATATTCCAAAAGCTCATCGTGAATAGCTTGTGCAGTAGCCTTGAAATCTTCCTCGCTTTCGGCTCTGCCTACTATGGTTGTGACAGTGTCAAAAAGCGTTAGAAAAGTCGCGTTGTACTGTTTGCCAGTGGGTGTTTCGGACTTAGCCGCACAGCCTGTAATCAAAAGAGAAAGTGTAAGTATAACAGCGATAATGCGTTTCATTACTTCATTGCCTTGTCGATCAGGTTGAGGAACTCGCCGATCTTGATGGTTACGGTTGCGGTGAGGTCAGCTTCGGTGGGGGCAGTCTTTTCGTTAACAGCAATGCCTGCAACTTCTGCAGCGGTCTTGCCGGTGATGTACTTAGCAAAGGAAGCAGCCTGCTCATCCCATTCAGCGATAGCGCCGCCGTAAGCAACCATGCCGTATCTGTCGCCGAGCTGGTTCTTGGTTTCGATGGGAGCAGTCAGATCAGAGGTGATAACACCCTTGGTGTCAAAATTGACCTTTGCCTGAACGGCATCAATGTAGCAGCTGGTGATAACGCCGTTATTGGTGGTAAGAGCAGCAGCCTGAGTGTAGAGCTGAGCAAGACCTGCCTTTTCAGCAGTAGCATTGGTGCTGTCGCTTACAGAGCTGACAACGGAGAGCTTGAGCTCGTCGCCTGCCTGTGCGCCAAGATGCTTTGCGTTGTTAACAGCAGCCTCAATTGCGGAAACATAGCCGCCAAGGTAGATGGTAGCAGTGGTAGCGAGGTCAGAACCTGCGGGAGCCTTGCCGGTCTCATCGATAGCGCCGGACTTGAGCTCTTCGAGGGTCTTGCCAACAGCGAACTGTGCCAGAGCAGCAGCCTGTGCATCCCACTCGTACTTAGCGCCGCCGTAAGCGACCATGCCGTACTTGTCGCCAAGCTCGCCCTTGGTGGGGATCTCAGCGTTCAGGTCGGTGGAGATAACACCGTTAGCGTCAAAAGCGACCTTGGTGCCGATGCTGTCGATAGCACAAGCGGTAATAACACCGTTGTCATCAACGTTAACAGCAGCGAGGGAAACATCAAAGTTTGCGTTGGTGGCATCAGCGCTGTCCTTAGCGGAAGCGATGATAGCCAGACCGGTCTTTACAGCGCCTTCGGAAACAACGGGCTCGGAAGGCTTGCTTTCGGAAGGGGTAGTGGAAGTGGTTTCATGTGCTGCAGGCGGGCAGCTGCAGTTGGAATAATAAACTACAGGAGTGCCTGCGCAGCCGGTAATAAGGCTGAGAAGAAGGGTAAGTGCCAAGAAAAGGGAAATAGTCTTTTTCATGATATATCCTCCGATTCTATCTTAATTGACATTATTTTATCAAACTTTTCTTAAATAGAAATCCGAATATTCTTAATGTTTGTTAAGAAAAGACGACTGCATAATTCATTAACGGAATTAAAGCAGTCGTCTTTGGTTATTCTTCAATTGTTGAATAAAAACGAGGCAGAGTTATCATAAAGGAAGTTCCTTCGCCGATATTGCTTTTTGCGTTTAGGGTGCCGCGGTGATC
>JAFOHJ010000048.1 GCA_017421885.1 Clostridia bacterium | reverse complement strand
GTGATGATATCGCCTTTTGACTGGAATGCTGCCGAGGTGAAGGGCATGCCCGATGCGGCCGAAGGCCAGATGCCGGTGGTGTGGTCGACAAAGTAGTCATCAAATCCCTGAGCCTTGATCTGTTCGATGGAAAGATTTCGGGTCAGCTGATAGATGATGGTGCCGATCATCTCAAGGTGGGCCAGCTCTTCGGTTCCGATGTCGGTCAGAGTTCCTACCACTTCCTTATAAGGCATGGCAAAGCGCTGGGAGAGATATCTGAGTGATGCACCCAGCTCGCCGTCGGGGCCACCGTACTGGCTCATGATGATCTTGGCGGCGCGGGCATCAGGCTTTCTGATGCGGATGGGGTATTCGAGTTTTTTCTGATATATCCACATAGTTTATGCCTCCATTTCCCACGGCCAGGGATCATTGATCCATTCCCAGCTGCATTCTGCCTGCGAATTATCCATTGTAAGTGGACCAAAGTTCATTTCATAGCTACAGAGGGCGTCGTCGCGCTCGTTTCGCATACATCTGAAATACTCAAGGCCGCAGGGACACTGGGGATGGGTGTCGAGATAAAGATTGGCTTCTATAAGAGCAAAGTCGGCAGCCTGAAGCCTTCTGAGCGCCGAAGTTCTGTCGTTCATATTCATCATCGTGCCCCCTTATATGCCATAAACGGAAGATCGAGCGAGGGGAAGATAGTGCCGCGGCACAGGGCTGTGTCGGGCGCATAGGGTTCTTCCCAATTCTGCCAGCTCACGTATGCCATGGCAGTGGGCAGGCTTTCGCCGCCCTGGCAGCCGGAGTTCGGTGCGCAGACAAGTGACTGATAGGTGGGTGTGGGAGGGCAGGCGGGTTTGTCGCTGCAGGGAACAGGACGGCGAGGAGGCATGGGCCTGCCGCCCCCTACCATGCCGCCGGGATAAAATCTGTTATATCGGTTCATGATACATCTCCTTTCATCTTTATATTATGCCCATAAGCAGGTTCGGGTGACTTTAAAAGTCCGGTATCTTTTTGACTTGTTAGGAAGCCATGGGATATTCTGAATAAAAATGGAGGTGATAATATGATAAAAGAGTTGATAATGGGGCTATACCGCCCGGGCAGACCGAAGGTCTATGATCCCATGACCGGCAAGGGAATAAAGCCTCCGTCGGCACCGGGGGAATACCGCATAAGGGGACGAAAGGGTGAGATAATCTATGTCGGCGAGACCAATGATCTTTTAAGGCGTATGCGCGAGCATATCAATAAGGGCAAGATAAAGGAATATCTGTCTGCTTCGCGCAGAAATACCTGCCTTTTTGAGTATAAAGAGGCTGAGATCGGCTCTACCTCGGCTGAGAGGCGCGAGCACGAACGAAAAAAGATAAAACAGCATTCGCCAAAACTTAACAAATCAAGAGGCGGCGAGGGAAGGCCTGCGTCAAAATGATGCCTTTGAACTTGAGTTTTCGGTATCTTTGATATATGATTGTTTCAGTAAGACAAAATATACGTTTTGCGAAAAACAGGAGGATTTTTATGCTTACAGAAATGATCAGACAAAAGGCAGTGCAGCATGAGGATTATCTCATATCCTTCCGCCGTGACCTTCATATGTATCCCGAGCTTTCGATGAAGGAAGTGCGCACGGCAGCGCGTATAGCCGAAGAGCTTTCCAAACTTGAAGGAATGGAAGTTGTTTCCGGCATTGGCGGCGGAACCGGAGTTATGGGCATACTCAGGGGCACAAAGGGCGAGGGAAAGACCGTCCTGCTCCGAGCCGACATCGATGCACTTCCCATTCAGGAGGAGAGCGGAGTCGAGTTCTCGTCGAAGAATGACGGTGTAATGCATGCCTGCGGCCACGATGCCCATGCCACATGGCTTCTGGGCAGCGCAAAGATCCTTTCTGAGCTCAGACATGAGTTTGGCGGAACGGTCAAGTTCGTCTTCCAGCCGGGAGAAGAAGGCGCCGGCGGCGGAAAGAAGATCATTGAAGACAAGGTCCTTGAAAATCCTGCGGTAGATGCTGTATTTGCGGCTCATGCATGGCCAGAGATCGATGCAGGCGAGATGCATGTTGCCGAAAGATGTGCATTTGGTTATGCAGGCGGATTTTCTATCAAGGTAACCGGTAAGGGCGGACACGGTTCGTGGCCCCATCAGTGTATCGACCCCATTGCCGTAGCGAATCAGATATATCAGGGACTTCAGCAGATAGTATCCCGCAGGCTTGATGAAACGGCGGCACGTGTTCTCTCGGTTTGCACCATTCATTCCGGTCCTCAGGACAAGAGCAATATTATTCCCGACTGCTGCACCATGACGGGCACATTGCGTTCTGACAGAAAAGAAGTCATCGAAGAGATGTGCCGGCTCATTCATAAGGTTTCCAAGGGCGTTGCTGAGGCAAACGGCGCCTCTGCCGAGGTTTCGGCACGATATGGCGATGCTGTTATCAACACTCCCGAGGCCGTGAGATTCTGCCTCGAGTCGGGCGCAAAGATCCTCGGCAAGGAGAATGTCAAGCTCGATACGATGCCTCACCTTGGCGGCGAGGACTTCAGCGAGTATATCTCCAGAGTTCCCGGCGCATATGTCTTCGTGGGTATAGCCACCGATGAAACAAGGGGCAAGTTCGGCCTTCACAGCAATCTGTTCAAGCTTGAAGAATCGGTCCTTGCCAGGACGGCAGGTGTGTTTGCTCAGTTTGCCGTTGATTTCCTTGAAAAGGGAAGTTTTTAAAATCATTCCAAGTTCTCATTTTATTCCCAATGAGTTCATCATGGGTTCACAAATCTTCGCTATTATAACGGTGTCGACAAGGGCAGGCGGCGCAAAGGTGCTGCATATGCCCGAAAGCGGTGACTGCCGGCCGTGTACAAAACGGCAGACAAATTAATGCGGTCCACCACACCGTTTATATACAGCGATAGATTTGCACACACGTCTCCAAAAATAAATCTACAACAAAAAGAAAAGACACATCCGTGAGGATGTGTCTTTTCGATTATAATAGTTCTAAATACCAAGAATAAATGTAGCCACCTTGAGGTAGATGAAAAGGGAGAGGGCATCTACGATGGTGGTGATAAAGGGGTTTGCCATTACCGCAGGGTCGAGCTTAAGCTTATCGGCCAGAACGGGCAGCGAACAACCGACCAGCTTGGCGACAATTACAGTCGCATAGAGTGAGATGCAGATTACGGCGGCTACAGGCACCGTAAGACGGTCGAATATAAGCAGCTTGACAAAGTTTGCAAGAGAAAGAACAAGGCCGCAGAGCAGCGATACGCGGAACTCCTTGAAGATGATCGAGGGGAGGTCCGAGAACTCGATATCGCCCAGTGAGAGGCCGCGGATGATGGTGGCCGAGGCCTGGCTGCCCGAGTTGCCGCCGGTGGACATCAGCATGGGTATGTACGCTGTGAGCACTACTGCGGAGGAGAGGGCGGCCTCGAAAGAGGTCAGGATCATGCTGGTGAAGGTGGCCGACAGCATCAGAACCAACAGCCATACGATTCTTGACTTGAATATCTCGAGAATATCGGTCTTGAGGTAGGGCTTGTCGGTGGGAGTTACGGCGGCCATCATAGCAATATCTTCGGTGGCAGCTTCTTCGATGACATCAAGAGCATCGTCGAAGGTGATGATACCGACAAGGCGCTTGTCCTTGTCAACAACGGGCATTACAGAGAAGTCGTAGCGGCTCATCATCTGTGCGGCGACTTCCTTGTCTTCAAGGGTGTCGACCGAGATGATCTGAGTTTCCATGATATCGCCGATCTTCTGGTCGCGCTCAGCAAGCAGCAGCTGCTTTACTGAAACGATACCAAGAAGCAAGCGGCGTTCATCGGTTACATAACAGGTGTAGATGGTCTCCTTATCGGCGCCTGTCTGCTTGATGCGGTCGAAGGCCTCGGTGACCGTCATGTCCTTCCAAAGTCGGACATACTCGGTGGTCATGATGCTTCCGGCCGAGTCTTCGGGGTAGTTCAGGATCTGATTGATGACTCGTCTGGTCTCAACGTCGGTGTTCCTGAGAATCCTTTTAACTACGCCGGCAGGCATCTCTTCGATCAGGTCTACTGCATCGTCGACGAAGAGCTCTTCGAGCATTTCGCGAAGCTCCTTATCACTGAAGGCACGGATGAGCATTTCCTGATTATCGGCATCCATCTCGACAAAGGCATCGGCTGCCATTTCCTTGGGAAGGATGCGGAAGAGTACAGGCATATTTTCGGGAGGCAGCTCTTCAAGGATAAGGGCTGCATCGGTGGGGTTCAGGACAACAAGAATATTCTTGAGGTCCTGATATCTTTTTGTCTGGATCAGTTCCAGGGCTTTTTCGGTAAGATTTATCTCCATTCTTATTTCCTCCTAATGTGATTTAGGTTTGGAAGTAAGTGCAAAAGCAAGGAGCGACAGGTCAGAAAACGAGGATATGTGCACGAAACGCGGAAAGGCACATATTCGCGATATTTCGACTTCGCCCTCCAGGGTTCGCACCACTGCTACTTCCGGCGTCCATGCAATTTCACCTCACTGAATTAGATAGTTTAAGGCCATAAGGCTTAACATTAAGTGTAAATTCAAATTAAAAAAATGTCAAGAAAAAATCATCTTTCAAGGAGCATATCGGCAAGGCTCTCGGCAAACAGACGGGCCGAAAAAAGGGCCTCTTCAAGCGTATTGCCCGAGGTGCCGACCTCTACCAGCATGCTGCCGCAGGTAACGTGCTGATTGAAGCGGGCAGCGCGCAGGTCGAGGGGCCTCATTATACCCGGATAAGCTGTGTTCAGGCGATCCTGCAGCTTGAGCTGAAAGGAGAGGTTCTGCCGCCAGTTATCGTGGGTAAGTCCTCCGCCGTCGGTGCCGCACACCAGCATCAGCTGCGCGGCCTGCTGCCCCTCGATTTCAGCTATGGTTTTGTATTTGAGTCCGCTTGCCGTAACCATTGCATCGCGGTGGACATCTATGACCATTTTTATGGATGGGTTATCCTTTATTTGGGCAGAGATATCGTCAAGGGCACGGTTATATGAGCCGGAATAGGCCGGGCTGTCGTTGAGCGTCGTGGAATGGATGGTCTTTATCCCACGGCTGTTGAGAACTTCGGCGATCTCGCGCCCCACGCGCACAACATTATAGCTGATATCGGTGGTTCGATCGGTATCGGAGGGGGTGTAGTTGTTCTCCGTTGTAGGGGAGTAGGCCTCGGTCCCATGAGTGTGCATTACCAACACCTGAACAGCGTCGCCCGAGAGCCTGACCGGGTCGGATGCAGACATAAGGGCAGGGACATCAATTTCATAATCGGTCTGGTTCTTGACATAGACCGTGCCACTGCCATCGTAATTCTCAGGATCTCCCTCGATGGTAAGCGGCGAGATGTTCTGCTCTTCCACAGGGGTAGGAGCTGAGAGAACGGGAGTGCTGCTTTCGATGATGCTCTGAGGGACATCGGCTGTCTGTTCATTAATCACCGGAGTTTCGGATTCAGGTTTATCATCATTCTGAGATAACATATATTCAAAGCATGTGCCCGCATAGGTGACGGCTCGCTCCAGTTCGTCAGCCTTACCGCTTTTGATAAGCAGCGCAGCTGCGGCAAACAGGATAAATGTCTGTTGTATGATCGAGCGGCAGGGGTCGGATCTTTTATTATTCTTTCTTCTTTTATATCCCGGCATAAAGGCCTCCATAGTAATAAAGTATATGGAATATCTATGCCAAAGGTTCGAAGGCTATGACCTAAGAGATCAGCTGTTCCATTTCGGCCACCGACAGGTCGCCATGAAGGGCAAGGTTTATCCCATAGGCCAGGGCTTTTGAGCATCGGGAGATCAGCAGATCAATGTCACTGGGAGACACGAGAAAACTGCCGTTTTCAATAATATCGTTTTCAGATTCGTGCCCAAGCAGGCTGTGGGCAAGGGTACGCGCTTCGGTTACTGTGGGTACGCCGAGAGAGATTACCGGAATGCCCAGCAGATTGCGGTCGATGGCATGGCGGTGATTTCCTGCGCCCTCGCCGGGGATGATGCCGCCTGTGGATATCTGAAAACTGCCGCCAAGCCTTTTCAGCGATGCTGCCGCCAGCGCATCGACGGCAATTACAGCGGAGGGAGAGGTCGCGCGGCAGGTGCTGCGTACAAGCTCAAAAGCCTCAAGCCCGGTTTTGCCCATAACTCCGGGAGATAGGGCGGCTGTGGGATGAAGCGAGGCAAACAGGTCAGGGAACGCGGCCTGGAGGTGCCTTGTAACTATAATCCGATCAAGGGTGAGTGGGCCGAGAGCATCGGAAGTGATGAAGCGGTTGCCGAGGCCAACCATAAGCACAAGTCCTTCGGGCGGAAGCAGAGGGCGCAGTTCCTTGGCTATGGTATGAGAAAGTTGAAGAAGAAGGTCGTCATTGCTCCTAAGATGATCAATGTCAAGATCGATGGTGATATATTTACCGCATGGTTTTCCCATCAATGAAGCGGCATCGGGGGTCAGGACCTCGATCCTGCTGATGGTCAAAAAATCTTTTTTCACGCATTCGAAGCCGATCCCGTCAATTTTTTTGAGGTTTTCAAGGCTTTCACGGCGCTCGAGCGCCATATCTGTGCGTATTGACATATCATTTTCCTCTCAAAATGGTATTTTTGATATTTTTTGAACCATTGCAAAAAATATGTGAAAATTCTCTGAAAATAGTTCTTGCATTTTGGTCAAAGAGGT
>JAFOHJ010000047.1 GCA_017421885.1 Clostridia bacterium | reverse complement strand
TTATGGACGTTGCTAATAAGGTTGGTGGCATTGTAATCGGTACGGGCGATCTTTCGGAAGCGGCACTCGGTTGGGCGACCTATAACGGCGACCATATGTCAATGTATGGTGTAAACGGCTCTATCCCCAAGCAGCTCGTCCGTCACCTCGTGGCATATTCCGCCGAGACCTGCGGAAACGACGTTCTCCATGATGTCCTTCTCGATATCCTCGACACACCCGTATCTCCCGAGCTTCTGCCTCCCAAGGATGGCGAGATCGCTCAGAAGACCGAGGATCTCGTAGGCCCCTATCGCCTGCACGATTTCGTTATCTACAACACTCTGCGTTACGGCTTCTCGCCTGCCAAAGTATTCATTATGGCAAAGAAAGCCTTTGACGGAGTATATGATGCCGAGTTCATCCTCAGCTGGATGAAGGTGTTCTACCGTCGCTTCTGGAACCAGCAGTTTAAACGCTCCTGCCTGCCCGATGGCCCCGCTGTCGGTTCGGTAGGCATCTCGCCCAGAACCGGCTGGAAGATGCCTTCCGATGCCGTATCGGCTACATGGCTCAAGGAAGTCGAAACCCTCGGTGAAATCTAAGAGTTAAAACTACAGCCTGTGGAAAATCCACAGGCTGTTTATTATTTTCATATATTCTTCATTCGTTCCAGCAGAAACCTCGCTGCAAATCCGGTAAAAGTGCCGGCAATGATTCCCGAAACCATCAGAACCGGCAGATACACAAGCAGCTTAGGCGTCTGAGTAACAGCCACCGCCGCAGCAATCTGCCCTATATTATGTGCCATCGCCCCAAGAATACTGCACAGCCATATCTGACGATCATCCATTACATTCCTCAGAAGGCAGCACACTATCCAGCACAGAAGTCCGCCGGTCAGGCTGTAAATAAGAGTCATCAGCTGCCCCGCAAAAAAAGCGCCAAGCACCACGCGGCACAACAGAATGCCCAGCGCATCGGCTGCGCCTATAGCGAACACCGCATACAGCGTGACTATGTTGGCAAGGCCCAGCTTTACACCCGGGACAGGCACCGGAACAGGCACCTGTGCCTCAAGCATGAATATGGTGAGGGCCACCGTTGTCAGTAGTGCATCAAAAACTAGCCTTTTTGTTTTCATCGCCTGCACACCTCATAACTATGCTCCGACTCAAAGCTTCCTTCAAGACCTTCAGTGATAAAAATCTCCCCGTCATCGGTCACAAAGACAGCCTCGAAATCATCCGTGCGCCTCCACAGGTCAAGCCCATCTTCAAGGCCCATAACGAACAGCGCCGTCGACAATCCGTCGCACAATGTGCCTTCCTCACCGATTATTGTTACCGAGGCAAGGCCGCTGTCGGCCGGCATTCCGCTGTCGGGGTCTATGATATGATGATACACTTTGCCGTTCTGCTCAAAATTGCGCTCATAGCTTCCTGAGGTGACCGCCATACAGTCGACAAGCCTGAGCACCCCTATATTTTCCTCCGAGAACGGGTCGCGCACGCCCACGCCCCAGCTTCCGCCGCCGGGTTTCTCGCCGATGAGAGATATATTTCCGCCGAGGTCAAGAAGCGCCGATTTCACTCCTGCCTCTTTTACCATGGCGGTGAGGACATCGGCCGTATAGCCTTTAGCCACCGCGCCGAGGTCAAGCTCCATTCCCTCACCTATGCTCGCGGTGCTGCCGCTTATATTTATCTTTTCATGATCGCACTTCTGTAAAAGTTCCCTGAGCTCGTCTTCATCGGGGACACGGTATTCGCCCGTCGTGAACCCCCATGCGCGGACCATAGGATAAACGGTCAGGTCAAGTGCGCCGCCTGTGGCCTCGCTGAGCTCGAGTCCCCTTGTTACAAGATCTATCGTATCGTCCGAAAGCTCAGCGCTGCCTGTATGGTTAAGCTCATAGATCTCGCTGCCCGTGTCGGTGACCGAAAACAGTCCCTCGAGCTCCTTTATCCTGCCCTCCAGCGACTTAATAAGTTCTTCACTGCCGCCGTAAAGGCGCATAGTCATAACAGTGTCCATTGCGAACACCATGCTCTCCAACTCTTTTGCCGCACCGCATCCGCACAAATGTATTATCATCAAAAAAGCCGCCGTAAGGGCGGCTGTTCTTTTCAAAAACATATTCTGCCCTCATTTCTACTATTTTATAGCCTATCACAAAGGGGGCGCCATATCAAGAAACTTGTTTTTAACAAAACAGCAGCCTGCCGGAAAAGGGCAGGCTGCGCTGTCAGTCGTTATTTGCATTGTTGCTGCTGTTGTCGTGTGAACCGGCTTATTCTATTATCTCCACGAATCTGACCGCTACTCGCGCCTGGCCGCCGGTGGTGCAGGTAAACAGCGTCATATCCCAGTCACCCGAGGTCATTTCTTCTATCTGAGTCGCCTGCAGAGTCTCCAGTTCTACTGCTTCATAGACGAACTTATTGCCGTCCATGTCGGTGAAGCTTATCCTCTCGCCCATTCCTACTCTGCTTAAGCGTGCGAAATGGCTGCGGTAGTTGTGCGCCATGATGACCATATCACCGTCATACACCGAGCCTGTGTATCGGCAGGGGGCGCATTTAAGGGCGCCGTAGCTCCAGTCGTTGATGATGGGCAGCTTAAGCCCCAGACAAGGGATCTCGAGCATTCCCACATAGTCATATCCATTCACCGGGTATTTGGGCATATTCAGGTTGTCGGCCACCGTATAGTCGGGTATATATCCCTCCGGTGTGGTCATAATTACATCCTCGATGGCATCCATCAGCACATCGGCCGCCTCTGTCGATATCTCCCCGGCCCTGTCGGCCTCCCAGAAGTTATACCCGGTAAGGCAAAGGGCCGCCGCGATCAGCAGCAGCCCTGTAGCCATCATAAAACTTCCTTTTGTGTTTCTCTTAGCCTTCATAGCTTCTTCTGCGCATCCAGCCAAGCATGAAAAGCACTACTCCTGCGATCGCCAGCAGGGGTACGGGCCACCAGAGCGAACCTGTTGCAGGCAGCTCGGGCTCCGCGGGAGGTGCGGGGGGATTCTCGGGAACGCCGGGTTCTTCGGGGATCTCGGGAAGTGTGTTGGTGAAGACGATCTTATTGCCTGTCTGCTCGACTGCTACTGTAAAGTCGCCCTCTGTGATCTCGACGAACTCCCACTCGTACTTCTCAGACAGACCCTCGACCTTTACCTTCCAGTTGTTCTCTTCGTTCAGAACTACTGTGTCATAAAGATCGCCGTCCTGATAGATCTCTACCTCGATCTCGGGCAGCTCGCCCTCAAAGGCTTCGGCATTAGCCCACTGATTGATGAGTGTGATATCAAAGTCGTCATAGACTGTCTTGCGCGAGTTCTTTACAGCGACCTCGACATCATAGGCCCACTCGTTTGCCTCATGGTCGAGGCCGGGAAGAGCGATCAGGAAGGGTTCGGCTGTATAGCGGTAGTTGCCCTGGCGGTGGCTTGCGCCAATTACCAGGTAAATGCCGGCTTCCAGGCCCTCGAAGTGTGCCTTGCCGTTCTCGTCGGTCTCGGCAGCTGCTGTGGCCTCTACCTTATCCTTTGTCATATAGCCCGACAGTGTTGTGGCAACGTTCTTCCAATAGCCTTCCTCTTCGTCTACCAGATAACCGTCCTCATCGAAGAAGCCGGTGATCTCATAGCCTGCGAAGCCTTCCAGCACCTTGTAGCGCGCATACTCGTCGACTTCGGCAATGCGGTAAGCCGAGAACTCGGCGCCCTTGATAGCCGTGCCGTCATAAGCATAATTCAGGGTCAGATCAATGCCCTTTTCAAGGTCGATCTTTCCTGCCGCGCTTACCGTCAGCGTGACCAGCATCATCACTGTCATCAGTATAGATATTGTTTTCTTCATGTTATCTTCCCCTCCATATTTCGAGAGTATTGTTTATGTGAGTATTTTATTACCTTACTTCTCATGTCGGCCTTTGGCCTTCTCGGGCTTTTCCTTCTTGCCCGGCATGAATACCACCGCCAACACAAGCAGCAGTATCATTGGCGCCGCTACGATGGGCGCTACGATGATAGGCTCGATCTGCATCGCATCCGAGGTGACTCGAACACTGCCGTCATCCATGTTCGCTATCCTGTGGCCGCGAACCAGAAGGCGATGGGTGTTGATGCCGTAGGGCGTGCAGGTGACCAGCGTACACAGGTCTTTGCCCTCCTCGATCAGAAGCGCCTCGGTGTCCTGAGGCTCGACGATCAGGATCTGGTCGATCTCATAGGTGAAGGTCTCGTCAAGCACGCGGATCATGAAGATGTCGCCCGCGATGAGCTCGTCGAGGTCGGAAAACAGCTTTGCCGAAGGCAGGCCGCGGTGACCCGAGATGACACAGTGGCTGCTTTCGCCGCCTACAGGAAGTGACGACCATTCGAGGTGGCCGATGGCGACCTGAAGGACGTTCTCCTCGGTGCCGTGGTATATGGGGAGCGAGACCTTGATGTGCGGGATCTCGACATAGCCCATTACGCCGGTGCCGTCGATGTTCAGGAGCTCGTTGTATCTCTCCTTCTGCTCATCGGAGAGCAGATAGCTGTTGGCGCGCCCTACGAGGCCGGCGTTATACTCCTGCGCCTGCGTGAGGATGCTCTTATACAGCTCGGCGTTCATGTTCGCGACCTCATCCGAATAGTGGGTGATGGCGCGCGACGATGTGAACGAGTTCCAGTAATCGCTTACCGTGGGGTAAAGCAGCAAGGACAGACCTATAAGGAATATGATCACCAGTATGGTGTTGTAGATCTTGCTTTTCATATCTTAGAGGTTTCTCCTTGCCGCTATCACCCGGGGAGGTCGCCCTCCCCGGTATAGCAACTTTGTTATGATCCCCCGCCCCGGTCAGTACGGGACCCGGCGGCGGGAGAGTTCATTTTAATGTTTTCGCGTTATGCGAAGTGTGTGGGGGTTAATGACTTAGATTAGCCCTCAACGCTCATGCGCTTCTTAGCGACCAGCAGGACGCCTGCACCGATGACCATTACAGCACCCAGTGCGTAGAAGATTGTTGTACCGATGCCACCTGTGGAGGGAAGCTCAATACCTGTCTTGTTCTCAACATCAACAACTGTTGTGTTGTCAGCCTTAACTTCCTCAACCTCGACAGGCTTTGTCAGCATGTTATAACCAACAGGAGCCTCTGTCTCAACGAGTGTGTAGTCAGAGTCTGTATCAACACCTGTGATAACAATGTTACCGGAAGCAACTGTCTTAAATGTTTCAACTGCGTTAACTTCATCAGCCATAGCAACACGATAAACTGTATCGCTTTCCTTAACCAGCTTAACAACTTCGTCGCCCTTCTTCAGCTGGAATACAGCATCAGCCAGGTTTTCT
>JAFOHJ010000046.1 GCA_017421885.1 Clostridia bacterium | reverse complement strand
TTTTCGATGTACTTATAGCAGTTTTCAAATCTGTCCCAGATGCCCAGCCTGAGATACTTTGTGCCGCCGATTCCCATAACGCTGCCGTGGCCGATATTCTCTTTAAGGCAGACCTCGGTAAGGCCCTCGTGGATATTTTCACCGGTCTCCATGATAACGACGATATGGTCTTCATACTTTTTGTACTTCATGATCTTCTCTCCTTTAATATATCTTATTTCCAGATTATTTCGCTGCCTACACCAATCTCACGTATTTCACGAGCCTCGTTGATAGCCGCCCTTGCCGAAAAGCATACACAGTGGCAAGGCATAAGCTCGGCATCCTCATGACCGGCGAGATACTCGACTGTTCTGTCAAGCTTTTCTCCCTTTTCAAGGATGTGAAATCCCCCTATCACGCCCAGAAGACGGTCTTTTCCGGTAACTCTCTTTGCCTGCTCGATGATATTGCATATTCCGCTGTGTGAGCAGCCTGTAATTACATAAACGCCCTCTTCGGTCTCATAAGCAAGCGCGGTATCGTCGGGGATGCTGTCGGGGATATCCACTCCATCAGGTGCCCAATTATATTCGGGAATGTATTTTTCAAAGTCAAACTTTCTTTCGATCTCACCAAGATACCATATATGCTCGCTCAGCTTAAGCGGCGCGCGTGTATATCTCATCTTAGCCAGTTTTTCCATGCTCTCGGCACTCATGATGGAATCAGGGTGGTTGCGCTCAAGAGGCCTGCGCCTGAATGTAAGGGGATGGGCAATTATCTCGACATCGGACAGGTCGAACCTCTCCTTCATGAATCGGAATCCGCCTACATGATCGTCGTGGCCGTGCGAAATGGCAATCGTCTTTATTTCTCCAAGATCGATCCCCAGTATATCGGCATTTTCAAGAAAAACTCCAAGATATCCCACATCCAACAGCATTTTAAAATCGCCATCTTCTATATAATAGCAGGCACCCGGCTCTCCTTTAAGTCCGGTGCCTATGAGAGTGTTATTGTCCGACAGAACCACTATTCTCATATTTATTCTCTCCTGTCGCCTCTGATAAAAGGCTCTTCTATTTTCTTATCGGTGATAAGGCTGTATTTTTCCGGCCTGCGGTAAGCATTTCCGTGAACTTCCCTTGAGCGGTATTCACGAATCTCTTTTATGGGGAAAGCAGCCATAAAACATCCTGCGCTGCCGTCTGCCTGCACGATACAGGTGTCACACGAGCCGCTCACCCCTTCGCGGTAGGCTATGCCGTCAAAAGCCGACGATCCTCCGTTGCAGTCGGGATGTGTGGACGGATAATTGCAGGTGGCAATGCCCAACATATTTTCGAATGCCCTTCCCCTAAGCTGAGAGAGACGGTTTATCTCCATAGGGCAGGCATTGGGAACGAGGATGATCTCAGCCCCCTTGAGCATAAGTATGCGGGCGCTTTCGGGAAACTCGCGGTCGTAACAAATCATTGCGCCCACCTTTACGGTGCCATGACGGGTGTCGAGGCTGCACACATAAAAATCATCACCCGGAACCAGGCGGCATTCATCACCGAAATCGCAGGTGTGCACCTTGGCATAGGTCATAACCAGCTCGCCATGGCGGTCAAATAGGCACATAGTGTTGCGCGGTCCGCTTTCATACTTCTCAAGCAAAGTGATGGCGATGGCTGTGCCCTGCTCTTTGGCAAGAGCGCTGAAGGTATCCTTAAACCTGCCCTCTATCGGCATGGCAAGAGCATCAAGCTCTGCCATGTCTTCGGGAATAGTATATCCGCATGTCCACATCTCTGGGAACAGCAGAACATCGGCATCCATCCCTGCCATGAGCCTGCACAGGTCTGCCGCCCTCTTGATGTTTTCATCAATATCGCTGCCGTTGGTATCATACTGCATTAAGGCAACCCTGAATATGTCCTCTCTGAGAAGCTCGGAATACTTTTTATTCACAGCCAAAGCAATCGCCCTCCTTTACCTTGATAATTTTATAATAGCATACACTGCTCTTCATTGCAAATCTCTGCTCTGTTTGACTTTGATATATTTAAGTGGTATTATATTTAAATAACCTAACTATTCCGGAGGCCACCATGTTTGAACATACATACGAACTTCGCTTCAGCGACTATATAGATTTTGAGCGCACCAAACCCTCGGCTCTGCTCGACATAGTTCAGGATATTGCCATTCTTCATTCCGACTCGCTGGGCTTCGGTATGCCTGCTCTGCGCGAACGCGGGCTCATCTGGATGATGCAGGGCATTAAAATGCACATCGCCTGCCCCGCTCTTCCCCGTGTAGATATAAAGGCCTCTACCTGCCCTGTCGGTTTCAAGGGAGTCAGTTCCGACCGCGGAACCATTCTCGAGCAGAATGGCGAGGCCTTTGCCAGTGCCGTCGTAAGCTGGTTTATCTTCGACCTTGAAAAGCATACCCTCGGCAAGATCCCTGCCGACATCGCTTCCGGTTATCCTGTCCATGATTTCGGCGACCCCTTCTTCCGATACCGCAAGCCGCTTCTGCCTGCCGAAATGCAGCCTCTCTATACCATCCGCGTCACCAACCGCGATCTTGATGTAAACGGACATCTAAATAACCAGAAGTCGGCCGAGATCCTGCTCGCAGCCCTTCCTCTTGACTTTGAGCTCACCGACCTCAACATCACATATAAAAAGGAAGTCTATGCCGGAAGTGATCTTTCGGTCTGCCGCTGCGAGATCGAGCATGGCTATGCAGTCGCCCTCGTCAATGAAAACGGTGAGGTATGTGTTGCCGGCATTTTTGAAAACATCTGACAAAAAAGCTCCCTTTCGGGAGCTTTTTATTATTTTCCTATTCTTTTCACGGCGCATTTTGCCGAAGGTGTCAGGCAGAGTCCGCCTCCACAGGTGCATCTGAGCTCGGCAGGAAGCTGTCTGCCCACCCTGAGCATTGTCTCTATCGTTTCATCAATGGGTATCACGGGGTCAAATCCCAGCATGACCATATTGGCCGACATGACCGCATTGCTCATTGCCGCCACATTGCGGCTGATACAGGGGATCTCGGTGAGGCCGCCTACGGGGTCACAGATGAGCCCAAGCATATTCTGAAGTGCAAGGGACGCCGCCGCAAATCCCTGCTTTGCCGTTCCGCCCAGCAGCTGGACTACGCCGGCCGCCGCCATGGCGCTTGCCGCCCCGTTCTCGGCCTGACATGCCGCCACCTCGGCACCGAATGTAGCCTGATTTGCAATAAATGCGCCCGCCGCTCCGGCCGCGAGAAGGCCCTTTGCGATCTCCTCGTCGTCAAGCCCCATCTGCTCGCCCACCGCCACCACTGCTGCCGGAACGACACCGCTGGATCCTGCCGTAGGTGATGCCGCAACTATATTATGGGCGCAGCTGTTTTCCATTACGGCAATAGCATAAAACATGGCCTTGTCAAGAAAGCCGGTGTCGACTGTCCTGACCTTGCCCCTGCTCTCCTGCATATTGCGGCACTGGTAAGGCAGAAATCCGAATCTCTCGGTAGTATCGGGGTCGGGGCATTTTGCCGCAGCCCTCATAACGCCGCAGAGCTTCAGCGCCTGAGCCATAACCTCAGACTCACTCGCCTTGCCTATCGAGCATTCGTAATCGAGGGCAAGCTGCCACATAGGCTTGTCTGCGCCATAGTCAAGAGCCTCTTTTGCCGTTGTAAATACCGCTTTGCCATCCTGTCTCATCTCGATGGGCAGAACTATGCCGGTGCTTCTTATATACTTTATC
>JAFOHJ010000045.1 GCA_017421885.1 Clostridia bacterium | reverse complement strand
CCTACCGGCAGCCTTGACGGGCATGCAGCCTCGGAAGTCATGGATATTCTGGCTCGGCTCAACAAGGAAGGGGTCAGCATATTGCTGATAACACATGACAGCGGCATTGCCTCCATGGCAACGAGTCGAGCTGAAATGCGCGACGGAAGGCTTGAAATGATACGGTAGTAGTTACACTAATATATAATATAGTGAAAGGAATTATTATGACGAGAAGAGACAAACATAATTATTATCTCGATATCGCTCAGACGATACTCGAGCGTGCCACATGCCTGAGAAACAATGTAGGCGCCGTAATCGTGAAGAATGACGAAATTATTTCCACCGGTTATAACGGAGCCCCCCGCGGACGTGCCAACTGCTGCGATCTGGGCGAATGCCGCCGCGAAAAACTGGGTATTCCCAGAGGCCAGCGTTATGAGCTCTGCCGCAGTGTCCATGCCGAGCAGAATGCGATCATTGCAGCTCCCAGAAATGAGATGATCGGCGCTACCCTTTATCTCGCCATGTGCAATTCCAAAACAGGCGAGCTGGTTCCTGATGCGAGCCCCTGCAATATGTGCCGTAGAATGATCATCAATGCCGGTATCGAACGTGTCGTTATCCGCAACAGCAAGGATGAGTATACAATACATAATGTTCAGGACTATATCGATCAGGATGACACTCTTCCCGAGGATCAGCTTAAAGGAACTTATTAATTAATATGTAAAGCAGACTGCGTTGTCTGCTTTGCGTGGTTACGGGGTTGTTTTGGCATCTGTCGATCAGCAGATATTCTATCACAGAGTGCCTGCTTGTTCAAGGTCAGGCAGAACGGCTGTCGTCGAAAAGCAGAGATATGCACCACAGTCCTGCTGCGCCGACAAGAGTGAAAACTATTCTGCTAAGCAGGGCCTGCTGGCCGCCGAAAAGCCATCCCACGATGTCAAAGGTAAAGAGGCCAATGCTGCCCCAGTTGATAGCACCTACAATGGTGAGTATCAGTGCGAGTTTAGTGATCATCATAAATAAATCTCCCTTTATTTTAGTATGATAGCCATATTATGTCCTGGGGAGAGCGCAATTATTTATATTTTGAGGCTTTTGCGGAGGTAATAATGATAATACCTGCTTGTGATATGCACACACATACCGTTTTTTCTTTCGATGGCCGTGTTCTGCCGTTTGATCTTTGCTGTGATGCCGTTAAAGCTGGTATAGCTGTGCTGGCAATGACCGAGCACTATGATTTTTTTGCCGACCGTAAATATGACTATTATAACAGATTCAGAAAAGAAAGAATCGAGTCGATAGAACGGATGAAAGGCATTTTCGGCGGTAGCCTTAAGATACTTAAGGGTATTGAACTCGGTCAGCCTCATTATGATATGGAAGAATACAGAAAGGTCATGGCTGCCGATGATTATGATGTTATTATCGGATCGATACATGACCTGAGAAGAAAACCTTCTTCCATATATGATATGGAGTATCGTGATCAGTCCGATTGTGACAGCGTGTTTGAAGAATACTTCCACGAAATGCGTTTGATGATCGACAGCTGTGATTTCGATATTCTTGCCCATCTGGATTATCCTATAAGGGTAATGGATGGAGCTTTTGAGGATAATCCGGATCTTTCAAGGTACAAAAGTCTTATAGTACCCATACTGGAACAATGTGCAGAAAAAGGAATAGCTCTTGAAGTGAATACTGCCGGGACACGCAAATGGATAAACTCGCCCGGCCCCGCTCTGTGGGTCCTGAGAGAATACCGCAGGCTTGGAGGCACGATGCTTACAGTGGGAAGTGATGCCCATCGCAAGGGCCATTGTGCCTGGCAGTTCGGCAAAGCGTTTGACCTTATAAGTGAAGCGGGATTTGACCGCACAGTATATTTTGAAAAAAGACAGCCGTATTTTATCGTACAGGGTCAGGAGGTATGAAATGGACAGACTAAAGACAAAAGCATATGGCAAGCTTAATCTGATGCTGAATATATCGGGAGTCAGAGAAGATGGTTATCATACGCTTGAAACTGTGATGCAGACAGTTGCGCTATATGATACCATAGAAATCAAACTGCGCAGCAAGAAAGGAATATCACTTTCATGTGATCTGCCATATGTCCCTTCTGACGAGAGGAATATTGCGTGGAAGGCTGCACAGAAATATGTCGAAAGCTCCGGATTCGACGGAGGTATACATATTGATATTAAGAAAATGATCCCTGTTGGCGGCGGCATGGCGGGAGGCAGCACAAACGCGGCGGCTGTCCTCAATATGCTTGAGACTATGTGTGGAGGAGTGGGGCAGCAGAAACTGGCTGAAATCGCTCTTTCTCTTGGTGCTGATGTTCCGTTCTGCTTGCACACAGGTACTTATCTTGCTGAGGGTATAGGAGAGGTGCTTACCAGGCTTCCTGATATGCCCAAATGCCATATTGTCGTCTGCAAACCTCGCGCTTCGGTTTCCAGCAAGAATGCATATGGAGTTTATGACATATATAGTAATAAGCAGAACTTTGATCACAGGCTTATGCTTGAGGCGCTCGAAGCGGGCGACATATATAAAGTAGCCAGTGCTATGGGTAATTCCTTTGAAGCTCCTATCGGTGCCGAAAACCCGGAGATACTTCAGATAAAGAAGAAGATGCTGGACATGAATGCGCTTAATGCAGCCATGACTGGGTCGGGATCTGTGGT
>JAFOHJ010000044.1 GCA_017421885.1 Clostridia bacterium | reverse complement strand
TCTGCCTTACGCAGAGTCAGCTCATAACCGCGGAGATTGAGCTCCATTGGGTCTCCCAGAGGGGCTACCTTGCGGACAAAGATATCGACTCTTTTTGTAATGCCCATATCCATAATGCGGCGTCTTACAGGTCCGTCGCCATGGAGCTTTACAACGGTGCAGGTCTCGCCGACCTTGATGTCTTTAAGTGTTCTCATAAGCTCTATCCTTCTTTATGTTAGTATTTAAATCATGGGTTAGCTGAGTCTAATAAAAGTTAGCCTAATCTAACTAAGAATAGTATACAATTTGTTAGTCTTGCTGTCAAGAAAAAAGTTAGCCATTGCTACCCAGTTTTTGAAAAGTTTTTCGGAAAATACAAAAACTCCCGTATGACCATCGTCATACGGGAGTCATGTATAGTTTTTAGCATCAGCGGAGCATCGAGCTGTTATTTACAACGCGTGCGCTGAACAGGAAGAGCACATCGGCTCCTTCAAAGTTGACATACTGTGGAATAAGATTGGAGGCCATATATCTCAGGTCTACCAGCTGGATCTCGCTGTAGCCGCCCAGCAGCAGGGGGGCCATGCTGCTTCCGTAAGAGTCGCGGAAGAGTACGAGCTTGCTGCCGGTGGTCACATTGGGATTCTTAATGGTGACAAGAGGTGTGGGGCCGCCTGTGAATATATCATAGGGGCTGTTGGACGAGAGCAGTGCGCTGTTGTATACAGCTGTTCTCGAGGGGTTCTGGAAGTTGTCGCAGGTAGAAGCATTTGTGTGGCTGCTCACCATCCACGAGATGTTCTCGCTCTGAGCTGTGCCGATCTTCGACTTATAGTCGCCGATAAAGCTCAGGCTCTGCTGGGTGAACTCGCCCTTGCTTACAGAGAAACCGAAGGTCGATGCGATGCGGTTTGCAGCAGGGATAATGCGTTCCTGACGCCAGTGGCCGTCGGTCTTGAGGTAGTCATCAAAGGTCAGCAGATCGCCGATCTCGATATAATTCCAGCCCGAGAGCTGAGGTCTGAGCTGCGATACCATCGAAGAATGGTCGAGATATGCGCTTGCTTTATCCGAAACATAATTGCTCTTGTCAGGAATGACCGAGTATGCGATGGTGCCTGAACCCGAGATATAGTTTGCCTTTACGCTTTTGAGTTTTTCGGCAAACTTTGTGATAGAGGAGGGATTAAGTGTGCCGGGATCCTCGAACCATGTGTCGCCGACTTTGAGCATGCCGTTCTGATCGGGCTGAGCAATGGCGGGAGCTTCGGGCTCGGCAGGAGTTTCGGGCTGCTGCTCAGGTGTCTCCTGTTCGGGCTCCTTGTCGCTTTCAGCAGGTTCGGAGGGAGCAGTAGTGACTTCTTCTGAGAGCTCTTCGTCGTCGATCACTTCGTTTTCGACAGGTTCTTCCGATTCCTCATCTGCGGGAAGTTCTTCATCCTCAGAGGGTTTTTCCTCTTCCGAAGGTTTTTCTTCCTCAGCGGGTGTCTCTTCCGAAGGCTTATCCTCTGTTTCAGAGATGTTTTCTTCAGACTCTTTGGTTTCTTCTTCGCTGCCGCAGGCTGCAAGGGAGAGCAGGAGCGAAAGGATCATAAATGCGGCAAGAATGCCGGCAAGGATACGTGCTATGTTCTTGCTCATGTTACTTGGCCAGCGAATGGAAAGTATCTACAAAGGCCTGGCTGTACTGGTTGTCAAGAACCAGAAGGACCAGATCACCCTCGGCGGCTGTACGGATGTTTTCGGGCTCGACACCGACACAGATCCACTTGCGGCCATCAACATTGGCC
>JAFOHJ010000043.1 GCA_017421885.1 Clostridia bacterium | reverse complement strand
GATGATCTTTTTCATTGATTTATTCTCCCTGCTTCATATGTTTGTCCATCCACTTGGTGATCTCATCCAGGCGGCGGACGCGGTTCTTCGGTTTGCCGGAACGGGACAGCTCGTGGTTTTCACCCTTGAAAAGGCACATGCGGGTCTCGACATTATAGCGCATCAGGGCGTACATCATCTGAATGCCCTCGGGCTCGTTGCAGCGATAATCCTGCTCAGAGTGGATAAACAGAGTGGGGGTCACACAGCGGTTGGCATACTTCAGCGGGGATACATCCCACAGTGCTTCCGGATCGGACCAGACGGTTTCGCCGCCGACCACATTATCGGTACCGGGATAGGAGATATCGCCGTAGTTGGTAAACGCCATGAAGTTGGAAATAGAGCGCTGGGATGCAGCGGCCACGAAGCGATCTGTATGGCCGATGATCCAGTTGGTCATGAAGCCGCCGTAAGAACCGCCTGTTACGCCGAAGTTGTCTACGTCAACATCGGGATAGAGCTTGATCATCTCATCGCAGAACTCCATGAGATTGTCATATTCAACTGTGCCGTACTTGCCGGAGATATAGCCGAACTCGTTGCCGCGGCCGTCGGAGCCTCTGGGGTTGGAGAAGAATACGAAGTAGCCGGCATTTGCCCACATCTGCATCTCGTGATGGAAGACGTTGCCGAATACTGTTCTGGGGCCGCCGTGGATGTGGAGGATAGCGGGATACTTCTTGCCCTCAACATAGCCTACAGGCTTCATTGCCCAGCCGTGGATCTCGAATCCGTCGGAAGCTGTGAATGTGTGATATTCGGGTGTTACAACGCTGTGTGTTGCAAGGAACTCATCGTTGAAGTGTGTCAGCTGGTTACCCTTTGCGCAGTAGAGTTCGCCCAGCTTGTTGCCGTACATGCCGGCGAAGATAACATTGCCGTCCTTGACGTCGAAGTTGTCGACTGTACCGATCTCGGCATAAACATCCTCGATCTTGCCTTCGCGGTCGATGACGCGGAGGAATGCGCTGTCGTCAACAGTTGTGATAAAGTAAGCCTTGTCGCCCTCGACCTTGAAGCCGCGGCCGCCGCCGATACGTGCGTCGGAACCAACGGAGGAAGCGCCGATGGAAGCTTCGTAATCAGCCAGCTTTGTGAACTTCTTTGTCTTGAGATCGACTGTGTAGAAGTCCATATACTGCTCAGAGCCGTAGAGCTTGCCGTCGGAAGCTGCTGCGATCATTGTATTCTCGTCGAAGAGACCAACAGCACCTGTTCTCATCTTGTCGGGCTTGAGGATCTCCTTCATTCTCTTGCTCTTGAGGTCGTATACATAGATACCGCTCATGACATAACGCTTGCCGTGCCACTCGCCGCCCTTGATAACGATCTTGCCGTGAGCCAGTGTTGCGCTGTCTACCTGGAACCACTCGCCTGTGATTGCCTTGATTTCGTCCTTAACGCTGTCATAGATGTAAAGACGTGTGCGCTTGCCGTCGATGACGCCCTGGCCGTTGCCCCAGAAGGGAAGCTCTTCAAAGACCTCATATGCGGGCTTTGTGTAGCTCTCGAGAGCCTGAGCCTTTTCGGCATCGTTCTTGTCTTCGAGGTTGGGATAGCGGTTGTCATATACCGATGTCAGCATATACTTGCCTTCGCCGATATTTGTCAGGCCGCCTGTGCGTACGGGGAGGTTGAAAGCGTGAACTGCCTCGCCGCCTTCAGGAGAGATCTCGTAGATTGCTGTGACATTCTCGCCCTTTGCCAGAGCTTCCTTGACCTTGGGGCATCTGGGAGCTGCAAAAAGGAGTGTGCCGTTGTCTGTCCAGCAGTAAGCCTTGGCGTCGCCGCCGTTTGTCAACTGGCGTACCTTGCCTGTTTCTGTCTCGAGCAGATGGATATTGCCCTTATAGCCGTTGGATGCCTTGCAGGCGTGATTGACGACAAAAGCGACATACTTTCCATCAGGAGAGAAGCCGGGATTGCTTACGAACTTGAACTTCAGAAAGCTGTCAACTGTGATCTTGTTCATGATTAATCTCCTTATAAAAAATTGATATTTTTCATCTACAATTTTCGCTTAACTTGTGCATTTTGTCAATATTAAAATTGTCGTTTAAAGCGAGTTCTTTATTCTTTTTACCGCATTATATCGATATCTGCCATATCAAGCAGCGCCCGTGCCGCCGGAGTGACATGAGACCTCAGGGTGAACACACCTATGCTGCGTGGCGGCAGCGGCTCGGTGTCTAGCTTTACCACCCTTCCCTGCCTGATGGCCTCTGAGGCAAACTGCTCGACAACACAGGCTATTCCCAGGTTGGCCTCGGCAAAATCTATCATCAGGTCGTGATTGCCAAGCTCGATGCCGGGGCGCAGAAATATCCTTCGCTCGCTGAAAAAATTATCAAGAAGCCTGCGCGAGTTGGTCTTGGTCTCAAGAAGGATCAGCTGGTGAATGGCCAGCTCTTCAAAGGACAGTTTTCTGCCTACAAGCTTTTTGGCATATTCGGTTCCTGCAACAAAACAGTCGTTTATCGCCATTTCGCCCACCTTGTATACTCCGCTGTCATCAAGAGGCATATTGACAATAGCAAGATCGATATGTCCGCTTCGCAGCAGGTCGATGGTTTCACGGCTGACACGGTTCAGTATACGCAATTCAATACCGGGATAGGTACGGCTGAAGCGTTCAAGCACCGGCAGCAGCAGGTGCTTGGCTATGGTGTCGCCCACTCCGATGCGAAGCTCGCCCGTTTCAAGCGACTGCATCTTGCTCAGCTGGCTTCCGGCCTGCTCGAGCAGCACCATGGCATTGCTGACATAGCGAAACATCACCTCGCCGTCCTGAGTCAGCGACACCCCCCTTTTGCCCCTGACAAAAAGCTGAGTTCCCAGCGCCTCTTCAAGGTTTTTTACCGCCTGACTGACGGCGCTCTGGGTAAGAAACAGCTCTTCGGCCGCACCCGTGAAGCTGCCGCAGGCCGCTACCCTATAGAATATCCTATATTGATCGAGTTTTATGTCTGCAATGCCCATAATATCAATTCTCCTAATGTCTTATATTAAAAAGATTAATTTTACTAATGCCTATATCTGCAGTATAATGTATTCACGATGAATTATCAACCGGCTTTAGCAGAAAAGGGCCGGAAAAACTCTCCTTTAATAAGCAAAAAAGACGCCTTTACGGGAAGGCGTCTTTTTTGTATTTACAGGGCTTGTTTTTTGCTACGCTTGCCTTTATGATAAAACTATCTATGATCTGAAAGGAAAACCATCTATGCTGGAAACTGTTTTTCTCGGCGGTATGTCCATGGCCTCTTCGCTTCTGCAGTCGGTCACCGGATTTGGCTTTGCCATCATCATGATGGCTATAATGCCGCTGTTTCTGCCCTACCAGTCGGCTCTGGGCAATTCGACGATACTCTCAGCCACTCTCAATGCCGTTATCCTGCGCCGCTGCTGGAGAGACATCGATCTCAAACAGCTGTGGCTGCCTGTTCTGTTCTGCCTCTGCGGCTCAAGCTTCGGCACCTTCCTTATGGCAAGCAACCCCTCACCCATCTATAAACGTGCGTTGGGCGTATTTCTGATTTTCCTTGCCATCTGGCTCTATTTCTTCAGTGACCGCGTCAGGATCAAACCCACTACACTCAGCGCCGGCATTGCGGGTATCATCTCGGGCATGTGCGGCGGACTGTTCTCGGTAAACGGCCCTCCCATGGTTCTGTATTTTATCTCGGTCATCGAGAATAAGCGCACATACATGGCCACCATACAGTGCTACTTCCTGATAAACAATATATATCTGCTTATCGTCAGAACCATGCTCGACCTTATGCCGGGCGGCATACTGGTTTCGTCGCTTTGGGGCCTTGGCGGATTGGTTCTCGGAAGCTTCCTTGGTGGAAAGATCTTCGACAAACTGGACGGTGACAAGCTCAAGGGCTTCGTCTATATCTTCATGGCGCTTTCTGGCGCATG
>JAFOHJ010000042.1 GCA_017421885.1 Clostridia bacterium | reverse complement strand
GCTTGTATACAGTCAGCAGCAATTTGTGCTTTGCTTTGGGAATTGCAGTGTGCGTATGGATGGCTGTTTGCATGAAACGCGAAGAAGACGCGAAAATATGAAGACAATAGCAAAAGACCACTGATTTTGCATCAGTGGTCTTTTTATGCCTAAAATATATCCCAGAAGCTTTTTCCCTGATTGTTGATGGCTTTATAAGCTTTGAACAGAACATCTGCGGCTCCACTTCGGGTGAGAGGCGCATCAAAGTCGGTATCTTTTTCAAAATAACCGTGAGCCACCGCATTGGAAACGCCCTGAGCCGACCATGCCGGAAGTCCGGCATCCTTTATGAGATATTCGTCGGGAAGGCCAAGCAGGCGGTTGAGCATAACGGCTGCCTCAGCCCGTGTGACTGGGTCTTCGGCACGGAGCACCATGCTGCCGCGGTTGGTTTTTTCACCTTCGATAATATTGTCGGCAGCAGCCGCCGCGATGCAGGGCCGCGCCCAATCGGGAATATCCGAGTCATCGGCCATGCCGGTAGATACATATGCAGTGGGAAGGGCAAGGTCAGCAATGGCTGTGATCATCGAAACAAACTCAGCGCGGCTCACAGATCTGTCAGGCTCGAGAAAAGAGGATGTTCCCATGCTCGTGCCGCGCATGATGCCCTCTTCGGCAAGGCGTATGGCAGCAAAATGTGAAGGGTCGTTCTTCATATCGGTATAAGCAAGAGCTTCAGAGCTTTCGGGACGTTCATGAAGGGCGATTTTTACCAAAGCTGCCGCCGACAAGGCGCCTTTGGAGTCTACAGCGGCATAGGTGAAGCTGTCGCTGCCGGTTTTGCCTGAAGGAGAATAGAAAAATGTGCTTCCGTCAAGGGTCAAAGAGCCTTTTTGAGGCATAGACAGGATCTTAAAGCTAAGAGGATCACCTTCGGGATCAAAACCTTTGAGGCTTACGCAAAGATCAAGATCGGCATATGTCTCGCATTCGAGGTCGACAGCTATGGGTGACGAGTTGGGGTTATCGCTGAGCCACATCGACACGGTCATAGCTTCGTCGGATGGGCCTTTGCCGCTGTATACAGGGGTATATTCAAAAGTGGCGAGGGTTTCTTTGCTGGCTTTGGGAACAAAGCTGAGCGCGCCTATCGAGTCGGCAGATATCACCGAGTTTACATCTACCGGCACGCCGGCATAGGACAGCTGGCCAAGCGAAGGCTCGGGCAACGAGGTGATTATTATGCCTGAAAGTTTTTCTCTGGATGGGTAGAAGTCCTCTGCCGAAAACTGAAGGGTCTCACCTGTATTGGCTGTTACAGAGATCATAGGCAATGCCGCAGAGCTGATCGATTTTGCCCTGACGGGCGACAGTGCCGTCAATGTCATGCATAATGTGGCTGAGCAGGCAAAAGAAAGAATACGCAGCTTGATTTTTCTATCCATAAATATTTCCTCCCGGATCTGAAATTGATACAGATAGTTTGGCACAGATACCGTTTTTTATGCCTTTGCTGCATCTGCCTTGCGATATAGGCCGCCTTGATTTATAATACAGAATGAAAAACAAGGGGAGGTATCCTTTTGAAAAAGAATTATTTGGGAAATACAGGACTTCTTGTGAGTGAGGCCGGATTTGGCGTGCTGCCAATGGGACCCAGTCAGCTGGCCCTGCCGGTTGAAGAAGGCGCGGCGATACTTCGCCATGCCCTTGACCGTGGTTTTAATTTTATTGATACAGCCCAGTATTATCAGACATATCCCTATATCCGCAAAGCGCTGGAAGGAGGGGAATATGATGATGTTGTCATCTGCTCCAAGTCTCTCTGCGGCGATTACGAAGGTATGATGGAAGCGGTTTTTGAAGCTCAGAGAGAGCTTAAGCGCGATGTGATAGATATATTCCTCATGCATGAGGTTCGTGCGGGGCAGCTGGAAGAACGCGCAGGGGCATGGCAGGCGCTGGTCGATGCCAAAGCCAGGGGATTCGTAAAGGCCATCGGCATTTCTACACATCATGTGGATGTCGCAGAGGCAGCAGCCGATATGGCTGAACTGGACATCGTGTTTCCTCTTATCAATTATGCCGGCCTCGGCATCAGACGAGGTAATGCCTTTGCATCGGCTGACGAGATGCTGGCTGCCATACGCAAATGCAGGACGGCAGGCAAAGGCGTTTTCGGCATGAAGGCCTTTGGCGGCGGCAGCTTGACTGCGCATTATCAGCAGGCTCTTGATTATGCATTCAGCCTGCCAGAGCTCGACTCCTTTATGATAGGTTTCGGTAAAAAATCCGAGGTCGATGATCTGCTGGATTATCTCGAGGGACGTATGGCTCACGGATACAATCCCGACGTGTCCGAAAAGAAGGTCTATGTCAATCAGGAGGACTGTGAGGGCTGCGGCGCCTGCAAAAATGCCTGCCCTGCAGGAGCTATCTACTGGAATGAGAACGGCCTTGCATCGGTAGACCATGAAAAATGCCTTACCTGCGGTTACTGCAGCCCAGTATGCCCGGTTCGCGCAGTAATAATGTATTAAGCTTAAACATTCCCTTCTTTGCTGAGACAGAGGAGGGAATGTTTTGCTTTTGTATATTTTATCCTATTTTATTGTGGAAATTGATTATGGGGAAATACTATACAGCATATATATGTCTGTGTTAAAATATAGTTAATTAAATAACAAACAAAGTCCGTGGCAGTTTATAAACAATGAGGGGAGAATTGTTATGAAAACTATCGTAGTAGATCAGGCCAAGAGTTTTGCCTATGCAGAAGCAAACAAACCCGAGGCAGGGGGTAAGTGGGTAACTCTTAAGGTCAAGCATTGTGCCATCTGCGGTTCCGACCAGAGTTTCTGGCTTTATTATGGCGGACAGGGTTTTACACCGGGCCATGAGTTTGCCGGTTACATTGAAGATGGCGGCGAATATGGTTTCTCAAAAGGAATGAAGGTCGTTGCAGCGGAGTTTAACTCCTGCGGCGAGTGTGAGTTCTGTAGGAGCGGTCAGGAGCAGCGCTGTGCTCAGATGATGGTGGATAATCCCGGTGTTTCGGCTCCCGGTGCATATGGTCCCTATGTGCGGCTTCGCGGTGATTATGTTATTCCCATGCCCGATGATATGCCCACAAAGCTTGGCGCGATCGTCGAACCGGTTGCCGTCTCTCTCCATGGTGTAAAGTTCCTCGATATCCAGCCCGGTGATGATGTTCTTGTTTCGGGCAATGGTCCTATCGGAATTTATGCGGCTGCAGCAGCAAAACTGCTTGGTGCAGGCAAGGTCATCATGACAGGACGCAGTCAGTCGCGCGTAGACTTCTGCAATACATTCGATTTTGTCGATACCTGTCTGTCGGTCAAGGATCCCGAATATGAT
>JAFOHJ010000041.1 GCA_017421885.1 Clostridia bacterium | reverse complement strand
TTTTCCTCGCTGATGGACAGCTTCTATATGGCAAGGCGTGAGGAAGACCTTAAAAAGAACCTTTCGTCTTCCCTTAAAAAGACACTTGAGAACCACCGTGCACGACTTGAGCGCAAGCTGGGCAAACAGCGCCAGGAGCTGTTGACGGCTCAGAAGCGCGAGGATCTCAAGCAGCGCGCCGACCTTATCACCAGCAATATCTATGCTATTAGAAGCGGCGACTCGAAGGCAGTGGTCACCGACTACTTCACCGAGGGTATGCCCACAGTTGAGATACCTCTCGATCCCGAGCTTTCGCCTCAGCAGAATGCCCAGCTGCTATATAAGCGCTATACACGCCTAAAGAACGCCGAAGAAGCGCTGATGGTGCAGATCGAGCACGGCGAGAGCGAGCTTGAATATCTCGAGAGCCTCCTTTATCAGCTGGAGCAGGCAAGGGGAGAGAAGGAGATCCGCGAGCTCAGCCTCGAGGCATCGCAGGCCGGCTATGTTAAAAAGGCTCAGAATGGCAAAAAGAATAAGCCTGAGAAGCAGGGGGCAATAGTTCCCAAAAAGTATGTCACAGCGGGTGGATTCACGCTGCTGCGCGGCCGCAACAACCGCGAGAACGATCATCTCACCATGCGTATGGCCAAGGGCGGCGACCTTTGGTTCCATGCCCGCAATATTCCGGGCAGCCATGTTATCATGGTGCTTGAGGGGCGAGAGCCCTCGGTGCCCGACATCGAGGAGGCGGCGGCTCTTGCGGCCTTCTGGTCGAAGGCAGGCAAGTCGCCCAGAGTTCCGGTCGACTACACCCGTGCTAAGCACGTTAAGAAGCCGAGCGGCGCCCGCCCCGGCATGGTCAACTATTTTGAGTTCAAGACTATTCTTATAGAGCCATCTGACAAAGAAGAGATATAAAACGAAAAGCCACCCCTTGGGGTGGCTTTTTTTAACATTATATTCATTGACTTTACCATAGTTTCATGATATTATTTCTTCCGTAATTTTTTTGAAAGGAAACAGTATTAAGCTATGGAAGACCCTGATTGTGATTGCCACAGTTGCATGACGTCTTTTGTTTCTGAACTTAATATTTCGTTTGTTAAGCATGGTCTAAGTCTTGATGAAAGACGAAGGGTCATGCTTTTCGTGCGTTCAAACAGATAGTGCGTAAAAAATGAAGTATTAGCAGAAATATAAAAGACATATCGGAGGAAATATTTAAAATATCATGGATACTACATCTACATTCATACTTATATTCGCACTGGTCGCCATGTCGGCCTTCTTCTCGGCTTCCGAGACAGCCTTTTCGAGCCTTTCGCGCAGCCGCCTTAAAATAATGGCCGATGACGGCAATAAAAAGGCCGTAAGGGTCCTTGCCATGTCGGAGGACTATGACAAGCTGCTGTCCACCATCCTTGTGGGCAACAACATCGTAAATATCGCGATGACATCCATCGCCACTATCTGGTTCACAAGTGTGATGCTCCACGGCGGAGCCACCGCATCGACTGTGTTCTCGACCGTAGTGGTTCTTATCTTTGGAGAGATCACCCCCAAGAGCCTCGCGAAAGAGGTCCCCGAAAAGGTAGCAATGGCGGTGCAGCCTCTGCTCAGCCTGTGCGTTACCATCCTGACCCCCATCAACTGGCTGTTCTCGCTGTGGAAACAGGTGATGAATAAGGTGGTCAAGGTCAAGGAAGACCGCCGTGTTGACGGCGAAGAGCTCCTTGCCATCGTAACCGAGGCCGAGCGCGAAGGCGGCATCGATGATGTCGAAAGCACCCTTATCAAGAGCGCCATCGAGTTTGGCGACCACAGTGCTATCGAGATATCTACTCCCCGAGTAGATGTTATTGCGGTTTCGGAAAACGACAGCCGCGAAAGGGTCGCCGAGGCCTTTATCGAAAGCGGCTTCTCGCGCCTGCCCGTATATAGCGGCAGCATCGACAATATCG
>JAFOHJ010000040.1 GCA_017421885.1 Clostridia bacterium | reverse complement strand
TTTCCATACGGCTGTTTTTATGCTCTGTTTTTCTTTTCGAAGTATTTCGTACGCCAGAAGGCAACGGCCAACTGTACTGTCCATGTAACTGCCTCTGCCCACGCAATAGACATATTGCCGAATATGGGCTTCATTGCATATGAAAGAGCAATTCTAAGCCCCAGAGAAGCGATCTGTGCCCCGCTGGTAAACTTCATATCACCAAGGCCTCTGAGATAGCTGGAATATGTGTTGCCGAGGCCCGTCATTATATAAAATGGGCCAAGTATGCGGAAGAACCTTGTTCCTATATCAACGGCCTCCTGCGAAACACCGAACAGCGAAACCATCTTTCCGCCTATCATTACAACTATGAGGGTAAGAACCAGCGATACTCCTCCAATAAGCCGCAGGCCGACGCGCAGCGACTCGCGCACACGCTCTTTGTTGCCTGTACCCACATTCTGTCCGACCGCAGTGGCAATGCTCTGTGTCATATTGAACACCGGCAGCAGCATAACACTGTCAACACGGTAGGCAGTGGAGATAGCTGCGACAGTTGCCGAACCAAAGCTGTTCTGAAAACCCTGAAGCGCCATCTGTCCGACAGAATTGATGCTCTGCTGTATCGCCATAGGTATGCCGAACTTTATACCCTCGCTGAGCGTATCACGGTCGAGCCTCCATCCTTTGAGAGAAAAACGGAGTTCTCCGTAGCGTCCGATCGTATAGACTACTATAAACACCGTCATTATAGCCTGTGAAAGTGATGTTGCCACTGCCGCACCTGCCGTTCCCCATCCAAAAACACCGATAAACAGCAGATCAAATATAATGTTGCCGATGCTGGAAATGGTGATCGCCCAAAGGGGTGCCTTACTGTCGCCTATACCGCGAAGAACCGCCGAATAGACATTATATACCGCCATAAAAGGGGTGCCCAACAGACAGAACCGAAGATAGCTTACGCTCATCTCAAATATATTTGCCGGAGTGTCGTAGAATGTAAGCATCTCTCGCGCATACACAAAAAGCACCATTGCCGCAGCAAGGGCGATACCGCCAAACAACGGCGCGAAGACCGCAACAAGACTCCTTATCCGCCCGCTCTCCCCTTTTCCAAACAGCTGAGCCGCGAGAATAGTAAGTCCGCCGGTGAAGCCTACGATTATCATGATGATAAGCCTCGAAACAACACCGCTGGCACCAACCGCCGCCAGAGCAAGTTCACCCTCGATATTGCCTACGATAAAGGCATCGGCCCAATTATACATCTGCTGCAAAAGCCCGCTGAGAACAAGAGGAATCGAGAACTCAACGATGGCGCGTGTCAGGCTTCCGCGAGTCATATCAATATTTTTCTTAGCCATTATCAGTTCCTTTCAGTGTAGACGCAAGCGCCGCAGCAAGAATTATTATTCCGCCTGCCACCTCACGGACAGAGGGCAGCTCGCTCAGCATAACAGCCGCAAAAATGATTCCATATACCGTTTCCATGCCTGAAACAACACCGGCAGTTCTTGCATTTACATATCGCTGGGCCGATACGAAAAGCGAAAATGCGGTGGCTGTGCATATGATGCCGATTGCGCCAACACCTATAATATCGCTCCTTGTCCAGATCACATCTGCCATAGCCACCACGGGCAGGAGCACCAGCGCAACGGTAGACTGCTGATAAAAGCAAACCTTCATACCATCGTATTTTGCCGAAAGACGTCGGTTGATGAGCGACAGTGCCGCATATGTAGCCGCCGAAACAAGTCCCCAGATTATTCCCATGGTTGTCTGATTGCCAAGCGAAAGCTCTGGCACTGTTACCGCCACACCTACGAGCAGCAGCATTGCCAGAAGGATATCGCGCCTTTCGAGCTTTTCATGAAATACCACAGGCTCAATGAATGTTACAAACAGAGGAAATGCCGAAAAGGTCATTGTGCCGATGGCAACCGATGCCGTTTTGATCGAAAGGAAAAAGGTAGTCCAGTGAACTGCCAGCACTATGCCGCCTGCAAGGGCCAGCATATAATCGCTTTTCCCCTCCAGCCTGAGATCCATCTTTCTGCCCTTCATAACACAAAAAAGCAAACACGCCGAACAGAGTGACCTTCCCCATGCAACGGCATAGGAAGGAACCGATGTCCATTTGCCGATGACTCCGGAAAGGCCGAACAGCATTACTGCGATATGCAGCATAATAAGGCTGTGCCTGTTATTATTCTCCGTCATGCCATCACCATTGCTGCCGCCAGAAGAATGACAAGTCCTATAATATTGACGACCGTGAACTTTGCCATATACTTCATTGGCTGTGCTCCATCTACCTTAAGATAATATTTAAAGGAAATAAGGCTTGCGAGAGAAGCGATGATGGTTCCAAGACCGCCAAGGTTTGTTCCTACAAGCAGCGCCGACAGATCTTCTGTGAAGGCCGAAAGCAGAACTGCTGCCGGAACGTTGGAAATGACTTGGCTTGCAAGCACCGATGTAAGCATTGCATTCTTCTGAAGAAGGCCGGTAAGCAGATTTTTAACCGCTTCGAGGCCGCCGAGATTTCCCGAGAACACAAAGAAGCACACAAAGGTGACCAGCAGCGCATAATCCACCTTGCAAAGCATCTTTCTGTCAAACATGAAAAGGGCCGCAAATACCACAGCCGTTACGATGCGATAGTCAATGACCTTAAACACACACAGCATAGCCAGCAGGAAAAGAACCGCATAAACAGCCAGCAGCTTTCTGTCGCCCAACTTCTCCTCGCGCTCAAATGTCACTGCGATGGGTGACTCCTTAACACCTACCGAGGCGGCAATAAGGCCGACAAAACTGATAACCACAAAAATACCTACGGTTGCAAAATAATCGCCAATACTCATGCCGCTGCTGGAATAAAGATAAAGGCTCTGAGGATTGCCCACAGGCAGAGCCATGCTTCCCAGGTTCGCCGCGACCGTCTGAAGGATGATCACTGGCATAAGCTGATCTTTTCGCCCTACAGCGCCAAGGACCGCAATGGCAAAAGGCACAAATGTGATAAGAGCAACATCATTCGTGATGAGCATGGAGGTGAAGAAGGGCAGCATTACAAGCATAAGACGAAGCTTGCGCAGACCGCCGCAGCCGCGAAGCAGCTTCTGTGCAAGCACATCGAAGAGGCCGATGGACTGAAGACCCGCCACTACCGACATGAGGCAGAACAGAAGGCCCAGCACCTTCCAGTCGATATATCCCAGATATTCTGCCGAAGGAGGCACTGCCAACATGGATAATGCCGCACACAAAGCCGAGATAGAGAGCACCGGCTCTTTTTTAAACACCGTAATTATTTTCTCTTTCATATCACAAACCTCTTTCTCACCTGATAAACAGCAAATATATTGCAAGACAGACCTGAAGGATAAAAATCATCGGAATGCCTATCGTAAAGCTCTTATGCTTTGTTTTATGTCTGAACAGCTTCATTCCCAGCATGAAACCAACACTGCCTCCGACAATGGCCGACAGAAACAGTGTCTTTTCTGGTATACGCCAGCGGTCACGCTTGGCTTTCAACTTATCTATACCGCACAGGGCAAAGGCGATCAGATTGACCGCTGCAAGATATATCATCAAATACTGCACAGTATTTTCACCTCTTTACATTTATTGTATTTTGCCAGTTTATCAAGTGCCTGCATAAGCGCCGTTCTGAATGCACTTGAGGAATCAAATCCTTCTTCCGGCCAGAAGTTTCTAACCTCAATCACCTTGTTTTTACGGTCGGCCACAGGCTCGATGCGTCCTACGAACCCATCGCGATATAACCGGCAGGACATATGGCCGCACCTCCCTAAACCACCTAACATTTTATCACAAAAGAAAAAGGCGTACAACGCACGCCTTAGACTTTGTATTTTTATTTTTCCATAGCTGCCGCAATATTGTCGGTCAGCTTAGCAAATGCCTTAATGTCAAGGGTCTCGCCCCTTGCAGAGGGCGAAATGCCGCTCTGCTCGATGCAGTTTTTGATCTGCTCCTTACTCAGACTGTTGGAAAAGCCTGTACCGAGACAATTGAGCAGTGTCTTGCGTCGCTGGGCAAAAGCAGCCTTGATAACACGGAAAAACAGCTTTTCGTCGCATACCTCGATGGGCGGCTCTTTGTATATATCCATTCTTACAACGGCCGAATCGACCTTAGGCGAAGGGATAAAGCAATCGCGTCCGACATCAAGAATGATACGCGCCGAAGAGTTATATGCGATATAGGGAGTGAATGCGCCGTACTCCGATGTGCCGGCCTCTGCACAGATACGCTCGGCTACCTCTTTCTGAACCATTACAGTGATGGTATCGAAACAACCTGAGTCGATAAGCGCTGTGATCGCGGGAGTTGTGATATAGTAAGGCAGATTTGCACAGGCGACGACTCGTTTCGCGCCCTCAAAATGTTCCGCCACGATCTCAGGGATATCCACCTTAAGAATATCTCCGGGAACAAGTGTGAAATTATCGAACTCGCCCATTGTGTCGGCAAGAACTGCAGGCAGGCGCTTGTCAAGCTCGACCGAAACGACCTTCTTTGCCCTCTTGCACAGCTCCTGAGTCAGCGTTCCGATACCGGGGCCGACCTCAAGAACACAGGTCTCATCGTCGATATCGGCCATTTCGGCGATATCAAAGGGCACTGATGCTTCACAGAGGAAGTTCTGTCCCAGTCCCTTGGAAAACGAAAATCCATGCTTGGCAAGTATGACCTTGATGACATCTATATTGCAAAGATCCATTATGGTTCTCCTTTTTATTATAGTTTCGATATATTATAACACAAAAATGCCCCCTTTGAAAGAGGGGGCATTCTATTATACGTTCTTTTGTGCCTGAGGCTTATACACACGATAAATCTTAAAGTAGAAATATGTGAATACTGCCAGTGCCGAGCAACCCCAGCCTACAGGATATCCGACATAAACATTGGTTACATCATAATTGATGCTCATAGAGACAGCAAGGAATATCTGACGGGCCACCACCATGCCGCTGAGCGACAGCAGCATAACATTGCGAGCCTTACCGAATCCTCTTGTCGCACCTGAAAACAGAACATTAAGCGACTGGAGGAAGTACATGGGGATCATTACGCTTATCATACCCACACCATAGCTGACCGCTTCAGGGTCGGTTATAAAGATATTTACGACCTTATCCGCAAAGAAATAGATCGGTGTGCCGATAGCCGCGATCAGGACAAAATTGAGAGCAATACAGTATTTAATGCTATCAAAGGCACGATCCAGCTTTTTGGCGCCGACATTCTGACTTACAAATGTGGTAAGCGACAGGCCGATCGACTGAGCAAGCAGACCTACATATCGGTCGATCTTCTTGGCAGCGCCGATGCCTGCCATTGCCGACGAACCAAAGGCATTGATGTATCTCTGGACGAAGAGGTTGGACACCGATACAAGGCTGGTCTGAATGGCTGACGGCAGACCTATGTCGATTACTTCCTTGAGGAGCTCTCTGTCTACCTTAAGCTGAGCGAGAGTTACCTTGTATACATCATTTGTATGGGTAAGTCGACGAAAAACAAGACTTACCGAAGTAACCTGCGAGATCACTGTGGCATAAGCTACACCGGAAACACCCATATTGAAATAGACCACAAACACAATGTCAAGCAGGATGTTCATAAAACTGGAAATAACCAGATATACGAATGGGCTTTTCGAGTCGCCCACAGCTCGAAGCACACCCGAACCAACGTTATACAGCGAGGTAAAGAAAATACCGGCAAGATATATTCTCAGATATGCTGCCGCCTCAATATATACGTCGTCAGGACAATCTACCAGCCTGAGCAGCCAGGGTGTGGCCACAATACCTACCAATGCCATAGCAAGACCCAGCATAATAGAAAACGCAAGGCAGGTATGGATGGCATCATGAAGGCGCTCGTAATTCCTGGCTCCGAAATATCTGGCCAGCAGAACTCCGCAGCCGGTGGAAAGACCGGTAAAGAAGCCTACCAGCAATCGCGATATATCGGCGCTTGTGCTGACTGCCGCAAGAGCCGTTGTTCCTACAAAACGTCCAACAACAATCGAGTCGACACTGTTATACAGGCTCTGGAATACCTGACCTGCCAGAATAGGCATGGCGAAGACAATAATGAGCTTTAAAATATTACCTTCGGTGAGGTCGGTGCTGCTCTTTTTCATTTTCATGTTATCACTCCATCATCCTTTTACGTTTAACAGTATACATCTAAATATAATTTTTTGCAACATCCTCTAGGTGCACATCAAAACTCCACCGCTTATTGGATGGTAACACTCCCTTTGTTTTATACTCATGATGAAAGAATTATAAAGTAAAGGAGAGATATAAATGAGCTTCCATATCAAGAACAATGTTCTTCTTCGCTATTACGGTAGTGACCCCAAAATAATGGTTCCCAATGGAGTCACCGCCATAAGCAACACAGCCTTCTATAAACGAGATGATATTACCGAGATATTCCTTCCCAAAACAGTAACCTCTATCGAGCCTGAATCCTTTTGGGGATGCTCGGCCCTCAAGTCGATCAACCTTCCCGATGGCCTTAAAGAGATCGGCCAAGGTACCTTTGCCGGATGCCGTGCTCTTAAAAAGATAGACATCCCCCAAAGTGTCAGGGTCATCGGCGCTCAGGCTTTTATCAACTGCAAAAGCCTAGCTATGGCTGCGCTTCCTCCCTGCCTCACATCCATTGGCGAGCAAGCCTTTGCAAACTGCTCAAGCCTTCTGATAATCAACCTTCCCGATGGTCTCAAAGAGATCGGTGAACAGGCTTTTCTGAACTGTCGCCGCGAATTTCATGTCATTATTCCAGATTCGGTCACCTCTCTTCACCCCAACGTCTTTGAGAGTTGTGCCTCGTTGGAAACGGTCGTAATGCCTGAAAAACTCACTTATATCCCATACGGACTATTCAAAAAGTGCTATGAGCTCCGCGAGGTCACTCTCCCTCATAATCTCGAACGAATCCAGCCCATGGCTTTTGCTTTCTGCCACAGCCTTCAGTCGCTGGAGCTTCCCGAAACAGTTGGTTTTATCGGCCGTAGCGCCTTTGCAGGCTGCCCTGCCCTTCATACCCTTACGATACTCAGCAAAACTGCCGAAATTGATAACGATGCCTTTGGCGAGGGCGAAATGCTTATTTTTGCGCCCTATCTGCCCATGACCTCTATCCCCCGTCAGAATAAGAAAATCGCTGCTTGCGGTTTTATGATAAATGTCGCTCTCGGACGCGGCTATGATTCCGAGGTCTTTCAGCAGTATATAACCTATATCAAGCATTTCAAGTCTTTCTTCCGTGATGCCGGCACAAAAGAACCTCTGATACTTCAGTTCCTCACCGAACATAAGCTTCTCAAGGAAAATGACATCGAGCTCATGCTGGAGGCAGCCGAGCAGAATGATGATAATCAGACCAAGGCCGTTCTTCTTGAGTATCAGAGAAGGACCTTTGGCCCTCCCGACCCCGAGCGCGAGTTTCAGAGGCAGATGCAGGCACTTATGACAGGGCATGTTCCGGTTTCTGAGATAAAAAAGCACTGGAGCTATGAGAAGAACGACACCGGGGTCACCATTACAAAATACCTTGGCTTCCAGAAGACAGCTGATATTCCTGCCATAGTCGGCAAGAGCGCAGTTACTGCCCTTAAGTCTGAGATCTTCAGAGAAAACGAAACCATCGAGGCGATCGGACTTCCTTACACACTCACCGATCTTGGTTCAGCCGCTTTTGCAGGCTGCATAAATCTCAAAGCCGTAAACATCCCCCCTGAGGTCACAAAAATCCCCAGCGGCACATTTCACCTCTGCAAATCTCTTAATGAGATAACCATCCCCTCTAAGGTAACTGTTATCGACAGCTTTGCCTTCGCCTACTGTGAAGCCCTCACCCGAATAGAGATCCCTGATAGTGTAACCACTCTTGGAAGCTTCTCTTTCTGCAACTGCCCAAGCCTCAGGGAGATAGTAATCCCCGCAAGCGTGACCTCTATCCAGCGCGCCTTTTCCGAAAGCGACAACCTCACCATCAGAACGCCAAAAGGCTCGTTTGCCGAAAGCTATGCGCTGCAGAACGATATTCCATGCATCACATACTGATTTTACCTGATAAGGAGAGAACAAATATGAACTTTAAGATCAAAGACGGTATACTTGAAGGATATGATGGTCCCGGAGGCTGCATCACCATTCCCGAAGGAGTAAATACGATCGGGATCAATGCATTCCTCGAACGCGATGACATCAAAAAGGTAATCTTCCCCAAAGGTTTGAGAAGCATACAATATGGCGCATTCAGCCTGTGCGATTCTCTTAAAGAGATCGTGCTGAACGACGATCTTGATGAGATCTGCGAAGGCGCATTTGAGTTCTGCCCTTCCCTCACCCGAGTCGTAATACCAAAAAATGTATATGCGGTTCTTCCCACAGCATTTGCCTGGTGCAGCGGCCTCGAAACGGTGATTTTTGAAGGAGGCAACACTGATTTTGCCGAAGATACCTTTATCGGCTGCCCAAATATATGTCTTTTCGTGCCTAAAGGCTCGAAAACCGCCGAATATGCCAGAGAAGAGCAGCTTCCCTACCGCGAATACAGCACCTGCTGATAAAAAGCTCCCGAACTGAAGTTCGGGAGCTTTCATTATATTTCATTGATCTCAAGTCCTGTTTTTTCCTTGATAAAGGTTCTGAACTCATCGGCAGATCCACCCGATATCGAACTTTTATCATACACCTGTGCATGGTTTTTGCCAAATATGAATGCAAAATAATCATCGTCTTCCGCTATGACATCGATATTTCCATAGCTCCAGTCGGTCTTCCCGACCGGGTTTTCGGTGTGGTATCCTTCATCACCAAAAACAGAGGTGTTGTCACTCATTCCGGGCAACATCCTTTTGCGTGCTACCCATCCGTTGATTCGGTCTTCCCATACGAGTGCCGCAAGCAGGAAGGCAACTGCTCCACCGGTAACGATCGTTCTTGCGTCAAACCTGATACCCGCGGATATCATCAATATAATCGCCAGCACGACCACGATCCAGCCAAAAATATGGCTGCGGCGGCTGTGTTTTTTTCTTATTGTCTTTCTCAGGGCCCTGGCCATAGCGGTTGTGGCCTTCTGGTCATATACCGTCCTGAACGTAAACTCCATGCCTGCACCTCCACATATTTTTATGTATTCTATCATAGTTATATAGATGTGTCTATAGCCTGATCTTTTATGAAATCAAATTGCAACAGTCTTCTGCTCAGAATATGATCACAGCTTTGCTTCCGCCCGACCTTTCTTTTCTTACCACGATCTGCTTATCGATTTTATCTTTAAGCTCGGCAACATGAGAGATTATGCCTACCAGCCTGTTGCCTTCGGCAAGACTGCTCAGAGTCTGGATAGCCTGCCTGCGCGACTCGTCATCAAGCGTACCGAATCCCTCGTCGATAAACATCGTATCGAGCCTTATGCCTCCTGCCGATGCCTGCACTTCATCGGCAAGGCCAAGTGCCAGTGAGAGCGATGCCTTAAAAGCCTCACCACCGGAAAGCGAATTTACACTGCGGGTTGTTCCGTTGTAATGGTCTACAACATCCAGTTCGAGTCCGCTCTGACTTCGGTTCTGCGCCGATTCACGGCGGCGTCTGAGGGCATACTGTCCTCCGGTCATGGAGCTGAATCTAATGTTGGCGCGGTCGATAATGCGGTCAAAATAGGTCGTCTGAACATAGGTCTCAAGCATGATTTTTTCCTTTCCGCTGACTCTGCCGTTGGCTGTGTTGGAAAGCGCACTTATCATGCCCCATCGGCGGTCGATAAGTGCCAGGTCCCCGGTCTTTGCAATGATATTGGAAAGAGCGGTTCTGTTGGCCTCAAGTCTTGCATGTATCTGTTTCTGTTCGGCAAGAATGTGCTGCTTCTCATTCAAAAGAGTGTTTCTGGAGGCCTCTTCCCTCTCTGCATCGATGTCGCATCCCTGCTCGAGCTGAAGCTTCAGCTGTTCAGTCCTGCCGTTAAGTAGGGCGATCTCTTTTTCACACTCTGCGAATGCTGTCTGTGCGCACTCAAGAGCACCTGCCAGGTCATGCCTTGCCTTTTCTCTGCCAAGTTTGTGCGCCGTTGCAGCCGCTTTATTTTCGAAGGTCAATCCCAAGCGAAGGTCGGATATCTGACGAACCAGTCCTTCCGCATTTGCTGAAGCCGAAGCTATGGCTTCGCGCAGTTCAGAAATCTTTTTTTGATTTTCGGCAAGTTCCTTTTCATTTACGATTATCTCTTTTCCAAGCCTGCCTCGCTCGCGTATCTTAGCTTCTTCGGCATCGGCAGCCTCGGCAGCCTTCTGTATGCGAGCTTTCACTTCTATGCCCTCGGATCTTACCCTGTCGGGAACCTCTTTAAGCTCACATTGGCCAAGCAAAGCCTCTGACTGAGCCTTGAGCGCAGCCTGACTTGCCACAGCACGGCCTCTGATCTCGCCTGCCTTTGCGCTGTCGGCATCGGCCTTTTCCTGAGCCTTTTCCCACAACTCTTTATATCGTTCAAGCTCCTCTTTGCTCGGAGCTTTGGCCGAAGGCATGGCTATATTGGGATGATGCACCGATCCGCAGACAGGGCAAGGCTTGCCCTCTTCGAGTGTCTGCGCAAGGATCCCGGCCTGCTCGTCAAGGAACGCCCTGTTTAGGCTGTGGTATTTATCCCTCAGCTCCTCTGCTTCACGCACAGAAAGAGCATATGCCTCCTGCGCCTTTCTGAGTTGAGCGCATACGGAACTGTATTCACGTATATCTTTATACAGATCCTGCAGCGCGGAATAGCGCTGCTCCAACTGCTCTTTCTCGCGTGTGATGCGTTCGCGCTGCTCTCCCGCCGTTTCCAGCTCTGTATAACGAGCTTTACGTTTCTCAGTTTCTTTTGCAAGGCTGTCGGTATTTTTTTCAAGAGCTTGACTTATGCCCGTCTCTCTCTCGATAACTGCCTTTGTTTCGCTCAGCTCTTTCATCAGAATATCAAGACGATCATAGCTCTCCATCTGAGCTTCAAGCTTTGCCAGCTCCTGCTCGATGGCATCTTTCTCAGGCTGGCGTGCCCTTTCACGCTCAAGCGACTCGTGAAGCGATGCCCTGAGGGCCGACTTGTTTTCAATCCCGGCCAGGGCCTTATCAAGCTCTTCCTGTGCTTTTGCATACTCACCTGCTCTGACAAGAAGGGCCTCGGCCTTAGAAATGCCAAGCTCTGTTTTCACAAGTGCATTTCCCAGGTCATTTTCAGCCTGCGCGTCGTCTTTTATCAACTTTTCTATAAGCTCGGATGTATCATCTATGGGCAGCTGCCCCGCCTTTGCCTCATCCAGTTTTACTGCATATTCGCTGTCGAATGGGCACTGGACTCCGCGTATATACTGAGCAAGGCTGTTCTGTGCCGCATCTCTCTGGCGCGAAAGCTCGGCTGCATCGGTCTTAAGCCTGTCCTGCAGCTGCTGATAGCATCCTGTCTGGAATATTTCGCGAAAAATCTCCTGCCTCTTCTGTGTTCCTGCAAAAAGCAGCTCGCGAAAATCTCCCTGAGATATCATTGCGATCTGCGAGAACTGCCGACGATCGATGCCCAGTATCTCCTGCACGGCCTTATCGACCTCACGTATCTTCGTAACCACGCTTCCGTCGGGACGAATAAGCTGTGCCTCAGCCTTCTGCGTAGTCGTTCCGTCGCCTCGTCTTGCAGGTCGGTCATATTCCGGGCTTCGTTTTACGGTATACTCTTTTCCGCCGTAAACAAAAGTCAGTTCGACTTCGGTGGGTGTGTCGGGCGAAGCATATTTTGATCTCATGGTCGAAGTCTCGCGGATGCTGCCGCTGGCCTCGCCATAAAGAGCAAAGGTGATGGCATCAAAAATGGTGGTCTTGCCTGCGCCTGTATCACCCGAAATGAGATAAAGGCCTTTAGCGCCAAGTTTATCCATATCAAGCTCTGTCACGCCTGCGTAAGGGCCAAATGCCGATACTCTAAGCTTTACGGGCCTCATTCCTTCACCTCCCATATATCTTCTATAAGCCTTAGGATGTATTCCGTCTGTTCATCACTCATAGGCTGATTATTCTGTTTCTCATAAAGCTCGCCGAAAAGCTCTATCGGAGATTTCGTTTCCACAGCCTCTGCACTGTCGATCTTATTATTATGCCGTGTACGTTTGTTATCATAATCCAACTTCATAAGGTTGGGATAGATGACCCTGAGCCTTCCCAGAGCATTGGGAATATCCTCTTCATCGGTAAGAATAATATGAAAATAATCGTCATTCTTTATTCCGGAGCAGAAATCTTTTGCTGTCAACTCGTCAAATCTGCCGCGTATCTCTCTGAGATCGCGCATAGGCATAAGCGGCACAGTTCTTATTTCCACATCCCCTTTTTCTCTTAGCTCCACAACAGTAACCGACTTGACATGATCCATCTCGGAAAAAGAATACTTAAGAGGGGTTCCGCAATAGCGTACCGTTTCTCTCGCTATGGCCTGAGGGCCATGGATATGCCCCAGCGCAACATAATCGAAACCATCAAACACCGTCACATCGACATTATCAGATCCGCCTACTGATATTTCCTCCGATTCGGAGCGCATCGCTCCGGTGACAAACTGGTGGGTCACCAGCACACTTCGCCTCGATCTGTCCTTGCCCGCATCACCGAGTGCCAGGCCTATCGCATCGGTATATGACTCGATCTCAGCATCGGGATAATATCGGCGGACATGGGCAGGCTTGATAAAGGGAAGCATATAGATGTCAGCCTCGCCATATTCATCCTTCAAGACTACCGGCGCTATCTCTCCATGATATACCGGCGACATGTAAATGCCGCTGCGGTCCATAAGCCTGCCTCCGAAGGCGATTCGCTCGGGCGAGTCGTGGTTGCCGCTGATAACAAACACCTGCTGTTTTTTAGCAGCAAGACGATACAGAAAATCGTCAAACACCTGCACCGCTTCAGCCGAAGGTACAGCCTTGTCATAAACATCCCCCGCGATCAGAACGGCATCGGGCTGCTCGGAATCTATAATGTCGACTATTTTATTAAGAATATATATCTGATCTTCCAACATGGAAAACTCGTTCAGACGTTTTCCAATATGGAGGTCGGACAAATGAATAAGTTTCATATTATTCCTCCCTGATAAAGGCCTTGTGCATATAGTTTTATTATACCTTTTCTTCCCGACTCATTCAACCACGCTGTGTCACTCAAGGATATAAAAAAATACCCCCACCATAACCGGTGAGGGTATTCGATAATCGCCCTAAGGCTGTAATTATCTCTTGGAGAACTGGGGAGCGCGACGAGCGGCCTTCAGACCATACTTCTTACGTTCCTTCATTCTGGAGTCACGTGTCAGCAGACCAGCCTTCTTGAGCATGGGTCTGTAGTCAGCATCAGCCTGCAGCAGAGCGCGAGCGATGCCGAGGCGGATAGCGCCGGCCTGACCTGTAACACCGCCGCCCTGTGTCTTAACGACTACGTCGAACTTCTCGTTGAGGCCGAGGAGAACGAGGGGCTGCTTTACAACCATCTTCAGTGTCTCGAGACCGAAGTAGTTGTCGAGTGTTCTGTTGTTAACTGTAACGACGCCTGTGCCGTTGGGAATAAGCTTTACGCGGGCAACAGAGCTCTTTCTTCTGCCTGTGCCATAGAAATATGCCTTCTTAGGTGTGTACATTCTCGGTTTCCTCCTTATTCAGCTGTCCAAAACTCGGGCTTCTGAGCCTGCTGCTTGTGCTCTGCACCTGCATAGATCTTCAGTCTGCCGAGCGACCAACGGCCGACAGTGTTCTTGGGGAGCATACCCTTAACAGCAACCTTCATAGCCAGCTCGGGCTTTGTTGCCATCAGACGGGAATACTGTGTCTCCTTGAGACCGCCGACGTAACCGGAATGTGTACGATAATACTTCTGAGTCAGCTTCTTGCCTGTCAGGACAGCCTTCTCAGCATTGATGATGATAACATAGTCACCACAGTCAGCGTTGGGTGTGTAGTCTACCTTGTGCTTACCCTTGAGGAGAGAAGCAGCCAGAGCAGCTGTTCTGCCCATGGACTTGCCGGCAGCATCGATAACATACCACTTGCGCTGAATGGTTTCATTCTTTGCCATTGTTGTGGACATGATTGTTCCTCCGTTTATAATGAAAATTATTGATTTCAGCTTCCTCATTATATCCATCCACCCCCTGCCTGTCAACACCTTTTTTTGAAAAAATCGATTTAGATTTTGACTCCTTTGATTTTCGCTCGTTTTCTCGCGTTTTCTCCGTTTTTCTTAAAACCCATTTCATTTTTTCTTTTTCGGCAAACCCTTTACAGTCCCAAGCGGTAAAGCTGTTCACCTTGCATCCCGGCCCACTCCTTTACCAGAGCGATTTGATATATGAAGCATATTTTAAAGCATTTGTGTTTCATCATTTGAAAAAAAGCAACCCATATAGTGTTTTTTCAACAAAATATTTATATCCAGTTTGGCTTCATTTTAAGCACAATAACAATTTCTTAATTTTTTGTTATCATTTATCGCCTTTTTTGCCTATTTATGTTGATATTTCCTCATTTTACTGGTAAAATAAGTTTATATAATTTCAGTTATACAATAATATAGTTAAGTTCAGGAGATGCAATTTATGAGTAACTGTACTTATTCTCTTTCGCTTCCTCAGGTCTGCCCCGAAATGGCGGCCAGAGTCGAGGCTGTATTTGAAAAGCACGCCGAAACTGTAGAAGCACCTGTTAAGCACATTGCAGTCGATACAGCCGACAGCACAGCTTATGTTTATTATCTCAAGTCGGGCAAGACATCGCATTTTCTCACAAACGGAATCGACTCGAAGCTCCTCTATCAGATGACTGCCGGCAATGTTTTCGGTAATGTTCTCCCTGAGGGTATGGACTGTGTCCCCTCCGTTGTCAAGGTGATTGAGAAGGCCGTTATCCTCAGAATGACACGCGAGAATTACCTTTCCCTTCTGGCATCCGATAATCAGTTTGCAATGGATATGTTCAGGCTCAATGCAATGAGCGGAGTTCATATGGCAAACGAGATCGCAAACCTGTCTTTCAACTCCTGCAAGACAAGACTTATGAAGATCTACTGCTCACAGGCCGATACAGCAGCTCCCGTTGACGACGGTAAGTGGTATCCTGTCCGCTCCAAACTTACACACGACGAGCTGGCCGATATCGTAGGCAGCGCACGTGTCACGATCAGCAAGCTTATCAACGAGCTGTGCAACGACGGATTCATCAGAACAATCAACCGCCGCGCTCAGGTCAACGCAGAAGCTTACAACGCTTTTGTAAACGGCGAAGGCAAATAATCCAAAGACAACACGAAACTGACCCATTGGCTGTACTGTCAATGGGTCAGTTTTTGTTATATACTCACTATATTATATATGGATGATATTTTTCAAGTCATTTGCCAAATCAGTAACTTTATGTTATATTAGTTGTGTATGCTGA
>JAFOHJ010000039.1 GCA_017421885.1 Clostridia bacterium | reverse complement strand
ACGATGCCGTAAAGGGCAAGCTTGCCCAGGTGAAGCAGGGTGTATTTCATACCTGATATCCTCCTTATCTTCAGTCTGAAACGGGCGGGAAAGTCGTGCTTGGGGATCTCGTCCGAGTGGGGGAGGGTGTCGAGCCAGAGAGAGCGTGCTTCCGAGATGTTTTTGTCTATGAGCCTGTCAAGGTTGTCGTGAGAGTTGTTCATATCTCAATTCCCTCCTTTTCAAGTTCTTTGGCCAGGCGTTCGCGGGCGCGGTTTATGAGCTTATATACCGCATCCTCTTTTTTGCCCAGAAGGGGCGCCAGCTTTTTCACCGGGATATCCATGTCGAAGCGGAGAAGCAGCACATCACGGTATTCAGCCGGCAGCGAGGCGATGGCCTTGGCCACGGCGCTGCCCTCGAGGGCCGAGTCGATGGGGCTGGCGAAGTCGGGCATTCCGATGGCCTCGTCATAGTTAGTGAAGGAGATGCGTTTGCGTCTGCGGTAGAGGTCGATGGCGCGGCTCTCGGTTACGGCCACTGCGAAGGCCCTCATTTTGGGGCCGGGAGTGCGCGGAAGGCGGTCGATGCAGTCGATGATGCCGACGAAGGCATCGTGCACCACGTCTTCGGAGTCGCGGGTATCGCCGAGGATACGCGAGGCGACATGGAACATAAGGTCGCGGTAGTTTTTATATATGGTCTCGAAGAGCACGCTGTCGTCGGGACTTTTTATAGCTGATAAAAAGATGAGCATATTCGTTTCAGCTCCTTTTGCCTTTTCTATTATAATTATAACGAATAATGGCGGCACTTTTGGAACTTTTGGGAAAATATTTTTTGTGAAAGAGCACAGAGGGCAGATTTGCCCCTGCTCATGCGTTATAATATGCAGACAGAGGTGATGCCGGTGTCTGAAACCATAGCTTCCGCGGAGGGGGAAAAGACCCTCCTTTCAGATATTTACCTACAATACAGGCAGCAGATGTATGCCCTTGCATATTCCATCCTGAATAACACCCATGATGCCGAGGATGCCGTTCAGGAGGCGCTTTATAAGACCGCGCGGTATATCCCCGGAATACAGGATGTGAACAGCCCAAAGACAAAGGCGCTGGTGATGACGATAGCCGAATCATGCGCCATCGATATATATCGCAGGAATAAAAAGCAGCTGCCCTTTGAAGAGATAAAATACGATTTCAGTCACGAACCGCGGGGATTAGGCCTCGGGGATGTGTTTGCTATACTCTCGCCCGATGATCGCGAGGTGCTCCTGCTGCGGTATGACATGGGATTTCAGGTTAAGGAGATCGCGAAGATGCAGGGGCGAAGCCAGAATGCCGTCACCAAAGCCATCATAAGGGCCAAAAAGCATCTGGCGCAGCTTCTTGATGAGGAGGGGATAGACTATGGCGGTTAAAGACGAGTTTCTGTTTGAGAAAATAGGCGAAATGAGAAACGGATACCTTGAAAAACTGCCTGCAGGCGGAGAAGAACACATATTTCCCGACGGATTTGAGAAAAAGGCCTGTAGAACAAAGGGCATAAGCCGCATTATGCTCAGGAGGCTGGCTGTGGCCGCGGTTGCGGCTGTGCTTGTCTTCACGGCGGCTGCCGAGGGTCTGCCCAAAGAGCGAAGCTTTGTGTCGGGCGGCGTTGCGGTGAGCGTGACGGAGTATCCGAAATATATCCGCATGGAATGTGAACCGGCGGATGGGGGATATGACCCGGTTATGAATGTTCCGCGCATAGGCTATATGCCCGAGGGATTTGAAGAGACCGGCCGCGATAGGATCGGCGGCACGTCATACGTCCGCCTGAGAAATGAAGAGAGAGGCAGGATGGCGGTGTTCGTCACCGAGGTGGACGAGGGGATGTCTTTTGTCATCGACACCGAAGACACCGAGCATGGATGGGAAGATGATATGCTTATCCTTGAGGAGGATGGGCAGATAACTGTCGAGTGCTTTATGGGCTATCACAGGATATCGGTCAGTGGAAATGTAAGTGAAGCCGAGCTTATTGCGGTGGCTGAAAGCATCGTTATGGATAAGTGGCGTTGGGAGTAGTATTTTTGGGAGGGATATGATGAAAAAGCTTATATGTATCATAGCGGCAGCTGTGCTGATCCTCGCAGGCTGTGCAAAAGAGCCTGAGTT
>JAFOHJ010000038.1 GCA_017421885.1 Clostridia bacterium | reverse complement strand
TATTTCTTTGCCATGGGGATATCATACTCGGTGAGGAACCACTCGCTGCCGATCTTGGCAAGGCGGGCAATAGCCGCATATTCCGATGTTCCCGCAGGGCCTTCAAAGGCAACCGTGAAATTGACATCCATCAGCGAGGTCGCATCATATGCCTCGGCCGCTGCCTTGAGGGCTGTGCCCGAGCAGGATGTTTCCTTGTCGCTCTTTACCGAGATGGTGAAACCGTCGCCCACTTCCTGAACCTTCTCGAACTGCATCTGCTGCATAATAGCGATCGATGTGCCGTAGTAGGTGTAGTTGTCGTAACAGGCCTGCTGGATATCCTCGATGAGATATGTCTTCATATCGACGATCTTTGTGTTGCAGTAAAGGGCGGTCAGATAACCCTCGAGGGTCTTGGCAGGTGTGCCGCGCTCGCCCATCATGGGAACGGCAATGACACCGATGATGACGGCCAGCACAAGAGCTGCGCCTGCGAAAATAAGTTTTTTATTAAAAGGCTTCTTAGCCGGCTCGGCCTCTATTTTATTATTCTTTTTTACGGTATTGCTCATATCAGTCTTCTCCCATGAAGTTATTGATCACACTCGAGCCCAAAGCGATAACCTCTTCAGCGCTCTGTGCCGCTTCGGCAAGGCTGCCTCCGCGTCCATGACCATAAAGCTTGAGTTTAGGCTCGGTGCCTGATGGCCTGACCCATAATATACCACATTCAAGATCTATTCTCAAGGTATTTATATCACAAAAATGCTCTGCCGACAGTATTCTAAATGTTTTTTTATCATTTAAGCTCATTTTCAGCAGCATTTCGGCAGTTTTTGTGAAAATATCCAGCGGGCTTCGGCTGCCTGTCATGAAGTTATAATTGCGCTCGTCAAAATATCCGCATTCCTCCATGAGCTGGCACCAGCGCCCGGCCATGCTGCCTCCGCCTTCCATCAGGGCCTCGTATGCCGACATAGCGGTGAGAGCCGCCGTGATGCCGTCCTTGTCCCATGTTGCGCCCTCCACCATATATCCGAAGGCCTCTTCATAGGAGAGCAGCGCTCTTATGCCCTGCGCTTCAAGCTCGGCGCGCCTGTCGGCAATATTCTTGAAGCCGGTGGGAGTCAGATGCACCTCCACTCCGCGTTTTTCGGCAAGGGCCTGAGGCAGCAGTCCGCTGACATAGGTGGTGACCAGCGCCCGCCTGCCACCGACATTTTCTTTTCTGTTCAACATATAATCAAGCATAAGGGCCGCCATGCGGTTAGGGTTGACGTGAACAAATCCCCCTGATGTCCTTACTGCGGCGCCCATACGGTCGCCGTCGGGGTCGAGAGCCACCACCATGTCGGCGCCCTCGCGCTCGGCCTGAGCTATTGCCATAGCCATGGATGCGGGATCCTCGGGGTTGGGCGACAGGACGGTGGAGAAGTTCCCGTCGGGCGCAAACTGAGCCTCGACTATGCTTATCTCAAAGCCGCAGGCCTCGGCACACTTCTTCATCAGCTCGCCCGAAACTCCGTGGAGAGGAGTGAATACGGCTTTGAGCCTTCCGTTCGACCTGTAGCTGTCGGCACATCCTCTGATATACGCCTCCTCCAGCCCGGGCGATGCGGCCATAAGGCTGAACTCACGGGGAATGTCAAAGGGCAGCGGCATTTTATGGGCAACAGCCTCAATATCGCGCGCCTCGCTGTCCGACAGAAGAACGCCGTCATGCCCGAATATCTTGACTCCGCTGTAGTCGGCAGTATTATGGCTGGAGGTGAGGTTTATGCCTCCGTCAAAGCCGCCGTGCCTTACCGAAAATGACAGCAGAGGCGAAGGGGCATATCCGTCCTCGCTGAACACCCATGCCTCGATACCCTCTTTATTAAGGCAGGCCGCCGCCATATGGAGAAAGTCCAGGCCTCCGATGCGGCTGTCACGGCAGAGCAGCACTCTTTTTGCTCCTCTTCCCGCCAGTATGGTGGCATAAGCCGCCATATATCTTCCGAGGGTGAAGCGGTTGATGCCCCTGCTGCCGAGGCCTCTGATCCCTCTTACCCCCGAGGTGCCAAAGCCCAGCCCTCCTCCAAAGAAGGCCTCGACCTCGGCCTCAGTCATATTCTCAAGGCTTTTTTTCTCTTCCGCCGTCAGAAAGGGCGACGAAAGCCACATTTTATATTCTGCAGATTTATTCATAATATCACTTCCGTTTCTACTATATAAATTATAAACCAACGGTGCGCAAAATCAATACGGACGGCCTTTTCAGACAGCTTTTTACAAAATAATAACAATTAGGGTATTGTTTTTTAATAATTAGAGGTTACAATAATACCGAAAAACAAAGGAGGCGTCCTTATGAACGAATATAATGAAAACAACCAGTTCGAGCAGGAAAACAACGAAGTTTCCGCTCAGTCCGAAGATACCGGTTCCGCTTCTGCTCCCCAGCCTGAAAACGGAGACTCCGGCAGCTTCAGCGATAACAATAACAATGACAACGATAATACCGTCGTTATCGAGCCCGAACAGATGAAGTTCGAGGGCACGGGCAGCCGTCACTTTGAAGTATACGGCACAAAGCCCAAGGCAAAAAAGAAAACCCACAGCTTCGGCAAGGTGCTTCTTTCGGGCATCCTGATAGTTGCCCTCATGGCGGCCACTTCGGTATCCTCCATTATGGGTTACGCATGGTATATGGATAAGATGGGCAAAAACGACCACAGCGGCGATATTGTGGAGGGCGGCCAGCGCGTCGTATATACCCTTGCTGCCGAAGAAGGCTCGCTGACTCCTCAGGAGATCTTTGTCAAGTGCTCGCCCTCGGCAGTATCCATCGTATCCTATGTACAGAGCCGCTACGGAACCAGCGAAAGCACCGGCACCGGCATCATTATGAGCGAAGACGGCTACATCATCACCAACCACCATGTTATCGACGGCGCTACGGCAGTATATGTCGCCATCAACGGCGAAGAATATCAGGCAGTTATCGTCGGCAGCGAGGCCAAGAGCGACATTGCCGTCCTCAAGGTAGATGCGCAGGGCCTTGAAAAGGCCGAGTTCGGTGTTTCGTCCGACATCGTCACCGGCGATTCGGCCATCGTAATCGGCAACCCCCTCGGCACCACCTTTGCCGACACCATGACCATCGGCTATATCTCGGCCACCCAGCGCGAGGTCCAGATCGAAGATTATATCATGTCGCTGATCCAGATCGATGCCGCCGTCAACCCCGGCAACTCGGGCGGCCCCCTCATCAACAGCCGCGGCCAGGTCATCGGCGTTGTCAACGCCAAGATCTCGCAGGAGGATGTTGAAGGC
>JAFOHJ010000335.1 GCA_017421885.1 Clostridia bacterium | reverse complement strand
CGATCTCAAGCTCGGGGCGGGAACATGCAAGGGCGATGGCGAAGCTGTCGTCAACGCCGGGGTCACAGTCGATGATGATGGGAGTTCTTTTCATTCCGGGTCTCCTTTTAAATAAGCGATATTTCAATGCCGTACACGCCGTACTGATGTAGCTATATTATAGACTTTATTGGGAGTAATTACAATCAGATAAAAGAAAAAGACCTTGTCTAAAAAAGACAAGGTCTTAAGATGGCGGAGCAGGAGGGATTCGAACCCTCGGTACGCTTTTGACGTACACACGATTTCCAATCGTGCTCGTTATGGCCTCTTCGATACTGCTCCATAACTAATACAATATTAAAATAAATGGTGGGCCTTCAGGGACTCGAACCCGGGACCGTCCGGTTATGAGCCGGATGCTCTAACCAACTGAGCTAAAGGCCCGTATCGCGTCGCTCTCGCTGACGACAAGGGTTATTATATAGCATCTCTTTCTAAAATGCAAGCATTATTTTTACTTTTTTTAAAAAACTTTTTTGTTGCGGAAAGAGGGGATAAAAGCGGCCCATCTTCGTATGATGAAGATGGGCCGGAGTGCGTAATAATTGCCGTTTGAGAATTACTGATGGTCGACCTTAGCCATATGAGCTACCAGCTTGAGCAGCATGCTTGTGTAGCCATACTCATTGTCGTACCATGCAACCAGCTTGACAAACTTATCTGTCAGAGCGATACCTGCCTTGGCATCGAAAACGCTGCCGTGGGAGTTGCCGATAACGTCGGAAGAAACCAGCTCGTCCTCTGTGTACTGCAGCAGGCCCTTGAGCTCGCCGTCAGCAGCCTTCTTGACAGCTGCGCAGATCTCTTCGTATGTAGCCGAGTTCTTCAGGTTGACTGTCAGGTCTATGACCGAACCGTCGATTGTGGGAACTCTGTAAGCCATACCTGTCAGCTTACCCTTCAGCTCGGGAATGACCTTGCCGACAGCCTTGGCTGCGCCTGTTGTCGAGGGAATGATGCTGCCCGAAGCGGCTCTGCCTAGTCTCCAGTTCTTGTTGGAGTAGCCGTCTACCGACTTCTGTGTAGCTGTGATGGCGTGGACTGTGGACATGAGGCCCGACTCAATGCCGAAGTTATCGTTGATGATCTTGGCAAGAGGAGCGAGGCAGTTTGTCGTGCAGGAAGCATTGGAAACGATGTTGATATCGCTTGTGTAGTTCATGTGGTTAACGCCCATAACGAACATGGGTGTGTCGTCCTTGGAAGGAGCAGAGAGGATGACCTTCTTTGCGCCTGCATCGATGTGGCCCTGAGCTGTTTCCTTTGTCAGGAACTTGCCTGTGGACTCGATAACGTATTCAGCGCCTACTTCTGCCCAGGGAATATCCTTAGGCTCCTTGCAGGCAAAAATGGGGATACGCTTGCCGTTGACTGTGATAGAGTTCTCGTCACTTGTAACTTCGCCGGGGAATACACCCTGAGCGGAGTCATACTTGAACATATAAGCCATAAGCTCGGGAGCACGGCCGGGATGGTTGATACCTACGAATTCGAGTTCTTCCATTTCGAGACCGGCTCTGAGAGCAAGACGGCCAATACGGCCGAAACCGTTGATTGCGACTTTAACAGACATGATGAACCTCCAAGATGTTGTTGATAATAAGACATTTTTCGGCGTTTTAGTTCGCACAGACTCATTATATACCAATTTAAGACAATAAACAAGGGATGAACTCCGATATTTGTAAAAAATAAAAATAATTTGTAAAGTTGTCGGCTATATAGTACAATTATACTAGAAAAAATATAAATTATTTCTTGAGGAGTTAATTATGATAGAAAATATCGTTTTTCCCGTTGAGGGAACCGATCAGTATACCATGTTCTGTTCTCAGTCGGGCAGAATACTTGAAATCACGGGCAGGCTTATGGAGCTGCTCGAGACCGATCTCACCGGCAAGAACCTTAATGACATCATGGAAGACCGTATTGCGGCCGGCATTATCAGAAAAAGCGATGAAGATTCGGTTTATCAGTTTGACTGTGTAATCGCAGGCCGCAGCTTTATGGGCGGTTCACAGATCTCGAAAAGCGGAAGGCTGGTCATTGTCCTCGGCGCTCTGGTCACCGATGATAAAAAGAGAGCCGGAGGCAGCGACGTTATCAGATACACAGGACGTGCGATCAACAGAAATGCAGAGAGCTTAAACGCAGCCTTTTTTGCACTCAGAAATGAGCATTCTGCCGATGCCGCCTATGCAAAGGCAATTATCAGGAGATGCGCCATGAACTTGGCCCGCATTTCGCGCAATGTGATGAGCCGAGCCGATTTTGAAGAGGGCGAATCTTTCATGTGTCCCCAGAAGGGCGATATGCTTTCTGAGGTGCGCGAGCTGTTTGAACACATAAAGGAACAGTGCGGAGGCGAGGCCATTATCACTTACGAGTGCTGCGAAGGCAGCATCGAAAGCTGGTACGACTCGATAGCCCTGGGCAAGGTTATACTGAATGTGGTGGCTCACAGCATTATCAAAGCCAGAGCACAGACGGCCCATATCGCAATGAAGGCCGATGTAAAGGAAAACAATCTAGTTATTCAAATCAATTCGTCTTTCGATCTCATGGAAACCGAAAGGATCATTTATGGCGAAAATATGGAGCTGGATGTGGCCGTGATCTATGCAAGAAAGATGCACGGCAGCCTTGTCAACAGCAGTGTTCCAGGAAAGGGATGCAGCTACCGCATCACACTTCCCTTTGAGAATGAAGATGAAGTTGAAGGCCTCATCTCAAACACGGTCTTCGACTGGTACGGCGGGATGGACAGAGTAGCCTGCGAGCTTTCGGGCGCGCTGACCTCTGAAAGATATTATAATGTCTGATAATGACAGAGCTTAAGAAAGGCAGGTGAGGGGCTGAGCTATGAAAATGATTCTTACTAAGGCAGTCTGCCTTATAGCTGCGCTGGCCATAGTTCTCACCCTTATTCCGGGTCAGGCTTCGGCCGCGAACGACCTGACATTTCTCTGCATCAACGACACATTTATCTACAGTCTTTCTTCGGGCAATATGCCTCTCAGGATGAACGGCAGCATGTATATATCCTACCGCTACCTTATGAGGATCAAGCCCATCAAGTATTTCTACGATTCTGACAGCCGCATCCTCAAGGTATACAACTCGTCAAAGCAGCTTATATTTGACATCGGAAGCGGCATAACCTACGATCAGGACGGCAAGATATATGCCTTCCTTGCCGAGATAAGGGGCGGAGTAATCTTTGTTCCGATCGAGTTCATCTGCCGAGTGTTCGGGGTGGAATACAGCGTTATCCAGACTGAGTATGGCCCTGTCATAAGGATAAGCAGTGTTGTTTCGCCTTACAGCGATGGCGAATTGATTGCCAACAACAAAGAAACCATTGAAAATATATATCAGCGATATATCGCATCACTGGAGCCTGAGAATAATGATTCACCACAGACCGACCCTGAGCCCGAGGAGACAAAAAATGTTTATCTCGCCGTCTGCGGTGAACTGAGTGAGCATACTGAGCGTCTGTTTGCGGCAATGAGCACATATGGCGTTAAAGCCACCTTTTTCCTATCGGGCGATCTTGCTTCTCAGGGAGACCTACTTAGACGTATCATCAGCGAGGGTCACGAGCTGGGAGCCTATGTTTCGGCTGAAGATCCTGTGGGCGAGGCTGAAAGGATAAATGAGCTTCTTTCTTCGCTGGTGTTCCGTAAAACAAGGCTCATATGCGTCGATCAGGGCAGCCGTCAGCTCGCGGGTGAACAGCTCGAGGAGATCGTGGCGGCAGGATTCAGGCTTTGGGATGCATCGCTTGATCCCGGCAGTGATGTATCGAACGGCTTTACCATAAGCGCGAATACGACAAACCTTCTCAAAAAAGCTTTGCGTACATCGGTGCTGAAGCTGATGTCGACAGCAGGTGCAGGCGATGCGGCATATACAGTAATGCGCAACCTTAAAAACGGAAGCTATAACCTTCTGACGATGCACGAGTGGACGACTCCGGTCAATGGTGCCGGATTCTATAAATAAGCATATCAAACTGCAGTTGAAAGCAGCTTTTGAGCATGGTATAATTAGACAAACTTTTTAATAAGTAAGGAGATAATCAAAATGGCTAAGGCAAAAAAGGCCGATAACGGCGATATCGTAAAGGTAGTCATGAAGCTTGACGGCATGACCGACGAGCAGGCTGTAAGAATCGAACTCTATCCCAAAATCGCTCCCAAGACTGTTGAGAACTTTGTAGAGCTGGTAAACAGCGGATTCTATAAGAACCTCAAGTTCCATCGCTGCATCCGCGGCTTTATGGTCCAGGGCGGCTGCCCCCTCGGCACAGGCACAGGCGGCCCCGGCTGGAAGATCGTAGGCGAGTTCGCAAGCAACGGCTATGCAAACGACATCAAGCACACAAGAGGCGTCATCTCGATGGCAAGAACAGCTGACCCCAACTCGGCAGGCAGCCAGTTCTTTATCATGCTCGATGAAGCTCCCCACCTCGACGGCGACTATGCTGCATTCGGTAAGGTAACCGAGGGCATGGAGTTCATCGATAATGTCATGGACAACTTCGAAAAGGGCAAGCAGACCTCTATCAAGAACATAAAGGTAAAGTAATTTAATTACGGCATCATAAAAGCTCCTGCTT
>JAFOHJ010000334.1 GCA_017421885.1 Clostridia bacterium | reverse complement strand
GGAAGTATATGTCGAGAATCCGTTTGTGATAAGAATAAGGCTGTCGGCAATATCGTTCCAGCGGATCTTGCTTTCGTTTTTCTGATATTTGCCGCTCTGTTTGATATATCCGTCAAAGGCTGATACAAAGGCCGAACGGGCGGCTTTGTCGGGCGAGCCGCCGTGCTCAAGGAAAGAGGAGTTATGGTAATATTCGACTACGGGATTGGCATTGGAGAAGCAGAATACCGCCTCGACCTTTACCTTATAGTCGGGCTTATCCTCACGGTCGCGGCCTATCTTTTCGGTGGAGGCATGACGGGCAGGAGCAATGGCGTCGAGACCGGCCAGCTCGTCTACATAGTCGACTATGCCGTTTTCATAAACAATGGTCTGTTCCTCAAACTTGCCCTTTTCGGTCTCAAAGCGAAGGATAAACTTGAGGCCGGCATTTACAACGGCCTGCTTTTTAACTACCTCTATGAAATACTCATAGGGAATGTTGATATCGGTGAAAACCTCGATGTCGGGCAGGAAACGCTGGACAGTGCCGGTGCGTTTGCCACTGAAGGGCTCTTTTATAAGCTTATCCTTGCCTGGGGTGACATTTTCGCCGCGTTCAAAACGCAGGGAATATTTGAAACCGTCGCGGTAAGAGGTGACTTCCATGAAACGGGAGGCGTACTGAGTAGCGCAGGCACCGAGGCCGTTGAGACCCAGCGCAAAGCCATAGTTGTCGCCGGTAGTGTTCTCATATTTGCCGCCGGCATAGAGCTCGCAGTATACAAGTTCCCAGTTGAAGCGCTGCTCCTTTTCGTTATAGTCGAGGGGTATGCCGCGTCCGAAATCTTCGATCTCGATGGAACGATCGGCATAAACTGTGATCTTGATGCGGTCGCCATAGCCTTCGCGGGCTTCATCTATGGAGTTGGAGAGAATTTCGAAAAAGGCGTGCTCGCAGCCCTCAAGCGAGTCGGAACCAAAGATGACTCCCGGGCGCTTGCGGACTCGGTCGGCACCTTTGAGCGAGGAAATACTTTCGTTGCCGTAGGAAGGTTTTGTTGTTTTGGCCATTAAAAGCGGACCTCCATATATAAATAGGTGTTTGTTTAACGAATAAGCATAATAATTGGCATTCCTGCACAATATATATAAGAAAAGAAAATGCTGCATCGGAGCATCATCCCGTGCGGTATTATAAATATATGACGGGAGGACCCATGATGCAGATATTAAATAAACGCTGTAAAGATAGCATAAGCAGTGAAGACCGCCTGCTGCTGTGCGATTTTTTCGGAGCCAAGGACGAGCTTGACGCCATAAGACAGAAGTTCGAATATGTCACCGAGCCCGAGATGATAGCATCATGCATTTATGAGATGCGCTCGGTGCAGGAAAGATATTCTTATCTGCTTGGCAAGGTACGGAGCAGAGGACTCAGTCTTGGTAGCCGCAGCCTGCTGGAATGATATTTTACTCTCTGCGCTGACGCTTTTTGCGCTTCCTTGGATCCTCGGGTTTCCAGCCGTCAAGTGGAAGTCGCTGCATGGCGCCGAAGATGTGCTGGCGAAGATCGTGATAATCGGTCTCGAGAGTGCGGAGAAGCTGC
>JAFOHJ010000333.1 GCA_017421885.1 Clostridia bacterium | reverse complement strand
GATCATGCCGGCAACCATATTGACTGCGCCGGTCTCTTCAAGTCCCTTTTCTACATAGCGCTCGACAACATCGTTTACCGCAGGATTATTGGGGTCGCCGAACAGAGGCAGCTGGAATACCGTGTAGAGCAGCACGCTGACGACAGCAAGGCATACCACCATCGCAACGGCAACATATCCGGCCTTGAATAGCCTGATCTTCTGCTCATCGCTCAGGTCGAAAAGCTTCTTTTTTTTGTGCTGAGCCACCGTATCGGGCAGCTCGATGGGGCCATGTTCTTCGCCCGTGCCGTTGACCCAGGCCGAGAACCTCTTCCACATATCTTTTTTCATGTGTCAGCCCTCCTTATTCGTCTTTTGTGCCCTTGAGGGCATGGATCTTCTTAAGGGTTGTAAGGAACAGGATGCCTGTAACACCTGCGCCTACTGCAGCCTCGGTGATGGCCAGATCGGGACTCATCAGCAGCGCCCATATGATGGTCATGATAAGGCTGTAGGCCATGTAGATAACAACGGCGACCAGCAGTCGTCTGGACAGCAGCGCCGACACAGCACAGATGATAAGCGAAAGGATAAGCAGCATCTCAAACGCGATCGTCATTATCTATCACCTCACATTCTTCCGACAGATGTGCATGGGTAAGCACCTCTGCTCTTGCAATAAGATGGCTCATAACCGGGCTGGCGAGCCAGATAAACACGATTATGGCAAAAAGCTTTGCCGAAAGGGCGGTGAAGCCCGAAATAACCATAAGTCCCGAAAGTACCAGCATAAGGCCCAATGTGTCGCAAAGGGCAGCCGCGTGCATACGGTTGAGGACATATCTGAAACGGAAGGTGCCTGCAACGGATATCACCATAACACATACGCCCATAAGGATAAGGACAGAACCGATTATATCTCTTGCCATTACTGCCCTACCTCCATTTCATTGATCTCTCCGGGAGCCTTGCCGGCCTCCAGCTCCATCTGTCCTCTGCGCCTGATGATAACAAGGCGAGTCAGAACGACGATAGCAATAAAGCTGAGCAGCGCGTAGGTGATGGAAACGTCCACCAGATAGTCGGCCTTCATGCCCACCGAGAGGATAGCAAGTATCGTAATGGTCATTGTACCGATAAGGTTGACAGCCACCACCCTGTCGGTAAACCTCGGGCCGCGCACAGCACGCACCATACAAAAAATAATGGCTACGCCCAGAACAGCGCAGCAGGAGATCATGAATATATACATAAAATCATTCATCCTCAGCCACTCCTTCCATCTTCTCAAGCCTTCTGACCATGTCGCAGCTTTCGATGCCCTCAAGCATGGAGGCGTCAAGGCCGTGGACACGCAGCTTGTCACCCTGCAGTCCGACAGTTATAGTGCCGGGAGTCAATGTGATCGAGTTGGCCAGAATGACCTTGTGATTTTCCTTCTTAAGCTTTGTCCTGAAGGTCACGAGCTGAGGCTTTACCTCTTCCTCGGGATGGAGAATGAGATACATGACCCTGATGCTCGAGCTTATCATTTCAAGCACCAGCGCGCCGAAATATCTGACATATCTCCACAGCATCTCAAAGCCGGGGATGACAACATGGCGCGAAACCGAAAAGAGCTTTCGCCACATATATGTCAGCGCTGCCGAAGCTGCCGCTCCCACAAGCCGTATCTCAATGGTGATCCTGCCGTTAAAAATGACCCAAAGGATCAGCAAACCCAAAAACATTTAATTCACCTCTTTTTCAATTTTTCCAACTACCTAGTAAAGCACTAATCGAGTTTTTAATCAACGACTTTTTAGATAAATTTCAATAAACACTTGCCGATTTATTTGTTTAATAATTAAAGTTCAGACGTACTTGCACCTGCCAAGCTGCCCTTGCATACCATTAAGCCAATGAAAGGAGTGTTTATCATGGTTTTACCCGCAATATGCGAAATGGTGTCGCAATGCAGCATGCTCATCCTTAAGGTTTCGTCAATAACCGGCTCTTTTCCCCGTCCCCTCAGTCGCGATGAAGAAGAGGAGTATCTCAGACGCACCCGCGAAGGCGATCTTGAGGCACGGAACAAGCTGGTAGAGCACAATCTGCGCCTTGTTGCCCACATCGTCAAAAAATACTATGCATCCCGCGAGGACCACGACGATCTCATATCTATAGGCACACTTGGTCTTATAAAGGCAGTATGCTCCTATAGCGGCGACAAGGGAACACGTCTTGCCACCTATGCTGCGAGATGTATAGAAAATGAGATACTGATGTATTTTCGAAGCCTTAAGAAGCAGGCGGTGGAGGTGTCGCTTTCCGAGCCTATCGACAGCGACAAAGACGGCAGCGCCCTATCGCTTATGGATATTATCAGCAGCGACCAGGATATGGAGGCCGATTTCGAGCTGAGCGACAGCGCCGAGCACCTTTATAAATACATATTTACCCACCTGAGTGAGCGTGAACGGGAGATAATCATCATGCGCTACGGGCTGTACGGCCGCACTCCCCTCACCCAGAAGGAGATCGCTGCCCAGAAAGGCATATCAAGGAGCTATGTATAGCGCCGCCACTAATGTAAACGACTTTTTTTTAATCTCTCCGGAATAAATCACGGGTGTAAACCTTACTCTCTACATCGTCGAGACAAGAGTCGTAGCGGTTAGCGATGATTGCCTGGGAGAGGCGTTTG
>JAFOHJ010000332.1 GCA_017421885.1 Clostridia bacterium | reverse complement strand
GAACGTTCCAGCTGACCGCCTGCATCCTGAAGAACTTTTAAAATAGGCTTGATAAGATATGCGATTTTTCCGTCTGAAGTCAACTGCATTAAAGTCAAAAAACCACTTCCTTTACAGCTTCAAATACTTCATCATGCCTATCTCAGCATGAATACTGCCGTCGCGCCAGCGAATGGCATCCGGATTGCGATAGCTCTCAACAAAACCCAGCTTCTCATAAAGCGACCTTGCTCTGTCGTTGCCCTCGATGTATTCGAGGCCGACAACCTCAACTCCCGCGCGATTCCGCGCCACTTCTATAAGAAGCTCCAGCATATTGGTCGCTATCCCCTGCCCCCAGTATTCCTTCAATACTCCTACTGCAACCGAAGACCTGTGTTTCAGCTTGCAGAGATTATTAAAACTAATCTGGGCATTGCCGACGCATCTTTCGCCGTCAAAGCAGACTACCATAAGCGCCCCCGGAGACACAGCCAGACTTTCAAGAAAATCGCATTCCTGTTCAGCTGTAAATCCAAACTCGTCGGAATAACTGAGGACAAACTCCGTCTCGCCGTTGAGTGTAAGCATATATTCGAGCAGCGCAGCTCCGTCTTCTCTGCGAGGGGTGCGCATGATGCACTTTTGCCCATTTTTCAGAATCATCTCACGCGGTTCAAGGATCATATCGCAGCCCTCCCTATATTTATTAAAGCTCGTTAAACCAGAACTTGCCTTCGATCATGGTCGCCTTGCAGCGAGTCATATTATTGAAAGGATGGCCGTCGAAAACAGCAAGGTCGGCATCCTTGCCCGCCTCGAGAGTGCCCATGCGGTGGTCAAGGCCCAGGATCTTTGCCGGATTGATGGTGAGCGACCTGAAAGCCGCCTCTTCCGACAGGCCGTAGGCCATGGCAAGGCCTACCTCCTCGGGCAGCCAGCGCGTTGCCGTCTGAGCATCGGCCGACAGCGCGAACTCGCAGCCTGCCTTCTCCATCATGGCAGGATTATCGATCCTGCAGTTCCAGACCTCCATCTTGCCGGGGATCATGCGGAGAGGGCCGACAACACATCTGACCTTCTTCTCAGCCAATATATCGGCCACCTTAAAGCCCTCTGTGCAGTGCTCGACAACATAGTCGAGGCCGAACTCCTCGGAAATACGCACCGCCGTCATGATATCGTCGGCGCGGTGGCAATGGATGCGGCAGCGCATCTCGCCTCTGACCACAGGAACAAGGGGTTCCTGCCTGAAGTCCTTCTTAAAAGGCTTCCCCTCTGCCTCGGCAGCTGCCTTGTCCTCGGCATACTGCTTTGCATTGAAAAGAGCCTCACGCAAAACTGCGCCGTTGCCCATTCTTGTCATGGGCATGATGTGCTTCGAACCGTAGCAGCCCTTGGGGTTCTCGCCCAGCGCCATCTTCATTACTTCTGTGCCGGGAATAACGATGTCATCGACACACAGGCCGTCCTTGAGCTTAACGGCAACACCGGTGCCGCCGATAATATTGGCCGAACCGGGCAGCGTACACATAACTGTGAATCCACCCTTACGAGCCTCGGGAATACCGATGCTCCAGGGATCAAGCGAATCTATCATACGGACATGGGCAGTGACAGGGGCTGTAGCCTCGTTATCATCGTCGCCGCTGCCCTTTGTACCCGGCTCGCCCATAGCTAGATGGCTGTGAGCATCAATAAAGCCGGGAGTTACCCATTTGCCCTCAAGATCGATAACAGCGGCATCCAGAGGGATCTCTACATTGTCGCCTACCGCCTTTATAAGGCCGTCCTCAACGAGGATAGTGGCCTTTTCGATTATGCCGTCAGAGATAGTGACGGCCTTGCAATTTATACGCGCTACCATTTTGCTCTCCTGTTAAAGCTCGTTGAACCAGAACTTGCCGTCGATCATTGTTGCCTTGCATCTTGTGAAGTTCGAGAAGGGGTGGCCGTCGAAAATCGCAAGGTCAGCATCCTTGCCGGGCTCGATGGAGCCGATGCGGTGGTCAAGACCGATGACCTTTGCAGGATTGATGGTCATTGCCTTGAATGCCATTTCTTCAGACAGGCCGTAAGCCATAGCAACGCCTACCTCCTCGGGCAGCCAGCGTGTAGCTGTCTCGGCATCGGCTGTCAGCGAGATCTCGACACCGGCCTTTTCCAGCATTCCGGGGTTCTCGATGGTGCAGTTCCATACTTCCATCTTGCTGGGGATCATTCTCATGGGGCCTACGACACACTTTACCTTCTTTTCGGCAAGAATATCAGCGATCTTGAAGCCCTCGGTGCAGTGTTCGACGGTATAATCGAGTCCGAACTCCTCCGAAACACGGATAGCAGTCATGATATCATCGGCACGGTGGCAATGGATGCGGCAGCGCATCTCGCCTTTTACTACAGGAACAAGAGCCTCCAGCTTGAAATCCTTCTTGAAGGGCTTGCCCTCCGCCTCGGCAGCTGCCTTGTCCTCAGCATACTGCTTTGCATTGAAGAGTGTTTCGCGCAGAACAGCGCCCGTGCCCATTCTTGTCATGGGCATCTTCTTCTGGCCGCCATACGCACCCTTGGGGTTCTCGCCCAGGGCCATCTTCATCATCTCTGTGCCAGGGATGATGATATCCTCAATACATCTGCCATCCTTAAGCTTAAAAGCAATGCCTGTGCCGCCGATGATGTTGGCCGAACCAGGCATTGTGTAGCATGTTGTGAATCCTGCAGCACGTACGGGCTCGAAAGCGATGCCATGAGGGTTAAGAGCATCGATAATACGGATGTGAGCTGTTACGGGATTTGTGACCTCGTTGCCGTCATCTCCGCCGCCTCTTGCGCGGGGCTCGCCCATAGCCGAAAAATGGGTGTGAGCATCAATGAATCCGGGAGTTACCCACTTGCCCTCAAGATCGATGATCTCGGCATCGAGGGGGATCTCGACATCCTGGCCTACAGCCCTGATGATGCCATCCTCAACGAGGATTGTTGCGTTTTCGATGATACCGTCGGTGATTGTAACGGCCTTGCAGTTCTTTAATGCTGTCATGATATATTCTCCTTTACTGTAGCATAGGAATAAATGATTGGTTTAAGTATACCACATATAAGGACAGAAAAAAAGTGGGCATAGCTTTTGCCATACCCACCAAGCAGAATAAATTTTATTCAAATGTAACTCTAATGCTGACTCCCAGTTCAACTCTCTGATCCGGATAATTTACAACAGCCCTGATCGGCATTTCAATATAAGCCAAATCATAATCAAATATATCATTATATATTACAGCTGAGTAATCTGATATATGAACTGAATTATCGGCATTTAAGTTTTCTTTACCGAAAAAAGCCATATCGTTTTCATCATTATCTACTACATAAGTCTTTCCTTTGAAACCCAGAAGCTTAAACAGAAAAGGCAGACTTTCTCGCTTATATATTTTGTACTCCGAATAGACTTCAATGCTCTCAGGCTGTCTCGATTCTAAAAACTTAAGATCGGCATCACATACTAATGAATAAATGTTGGTATCAACCTCTTCCAGCCTGTAATAAGCTGAG
>JAFOHJ010000331.1 GCA_017421885.1 Clostridia bacterium | reverse complement strand
TGAAGACAACCTTCTGCCCTGCTCTGAGCAGGAAAGGATCGGCTCGGTCCATATCAAAAAGCTTAAGGGGGGTTCTTCCAATGAGCTGCCAGCCGCCGGGCGACCGGATGGGATAAACTCCGGTCTGCGCTCCCGCGATTCCTACCGAACCTGCCGGTATGGCGGTTCTGGGCGTCTTGAGCCTGGGAGTAGCTATGCTCTCATCCATGCCTCCCATATAGGGGAAGCCCGGTGTAAAACCCAGCATATATATAAGGTATTCTCTGCCGCTGTGTCTTGCAATGACCTCTTCGCGGCTAAGACCTGTGTGCTGACACACATTGTCGATGTCGGGGCCGTATTCACCGCCATATACAACGGGAATGACTACCGTTTCGCCCTCCGCCTGCGCCTCGCCGCCTCTGCCGTCGAGTATCTTTTCGATGGAATCGACCAGCATCTCCGCATCCAGCACCATAGGATCAAAATGGATGGTTACGGCGCTGTAGGTGGGCACTATCTCGATAATACCGCTCATGTTAAGCTCGGAAAAACGTGCTGTGAAGCCGCAGACATCGGCATTTACCTCGGGAGATATCTTCTGTTCAAAGACTACGGTGACAGCGCGGTCGCCGCAGAATCTGACTTCGCCTTTCATGCCTCCATCACCTTTCTCATGTTAGCCGCTTCAACACCTGCCTCCGAAAGAGCAGAGCGGATCTGCTTTACGAACTCGATGGCTGCCTTATTGTCGCCATGTACGCATACCGACTTGCAGCCCAGCTCAAGAATGCCGCCTGTGTAGGTCTCGACCTCACCCTTCGAGATCATTCTGATAACTCTCTCACAAGCAAGAACGCTGTCGTGGATGACCGAGCCTTCCAGCTTGCGGTTGACAAGGCTGCCGTCATCGTTGTAGGCACGGTCGGCAAAGAACTCGCTGACATATCCTATGCCCACCTCTGCTGCCGCCTCTTCCATCTTGCTGTCGGGAAGGCCGAGCAGAAGCATCTGGCTGTCAAAGTCCTTTACGGCGCGTGCGAGGCCAAGAGCCATCGACATATCTTTGCCGGCCATATTGTAGAGAGCGCCATGGGCCTTGAGATGCTGCATCTCGCCTCCGCAGCTCTTAACAAAGGCATAAAGGGCTCCCAGCTGATATTTCACATATGCATAAACCTCATCCTGCGAAAGCTTCATCTCGCGGCGGCCAAAGCCCATGAGGTCGGGAAAACTTGGATGTGCGCCTATGGCGGTGCCGTTCTTTACAGCCATCCTGACCGTCTTTTCCATTACGATGGGGTCGCCGGCATGATAACCACAGGCAATATTGACCGAAGTAACATGAGGAATGACATCTTCGTCCATTCCCAAAGTGTATGTACCAAAGCTTTCGCCAAGGTCGCAGTTAAGATCGATGCGCAGAATGTCAGACATAATATAGATCCTCCTTACAGGTTTACTTACTGTCGATAAAGGCTTTTTGCCCATATTTATTATAGTATATCATTATACAGTCAAAATCAAAAGTCTTTAAATTAAAAAAGGGGCCTATTCAGCCCCTTTTTCTGCCTCAGGGAGGATCTGCCTTTTTCTTGTTCTCACAAGAATTATATCCTCACCTATCTTCTCGATATGTTCCCATGGGATGACCTTATCCTCTTCCCTGCCCAGCAGTCCAAACAGCCTGAGCCTTCCGGGAATAACCGCCGCCCTGACCTGACCGCTGTCAACATCTATCTCCACATCACTTATATAGCCCAGCCTTGTGCCATCGGAAAGATCGATGACTTCCTTATATCCAAACTCATAGATCCTGCATATCCCTTTCATAGAAAAACCCTCCCTGATGATATCTATTCACCGGGAGGGGATCATATGACATTACTTAAGGTCGGCTGCGGCGATATACTTTCTCAGGCTTCTTCCAAGAAATACGCAGCAGGCAACAGCTATTACAGAACTGGGCAGCATATAGCTTCCGTTATAAAGAATTGAATAAACCACAGTAGATTCCATTTCCCAGCCCATGAATACGGGAGGCATATATTCCTTATATATGGTGACACCGCTGATGAAATGGATAATAAAGCGCGCAAAACATCCAACAAGAGCCGAAACCCATGTGAGCTGGGGCTTATTTTTCACAAGACCGGCAAAACCGACAAACATATACGCCAGCGAATAGTCGAGCAGCATCGACTGCCAGTTGACGGCTACACCACCCGAAAGAAAGAACTTGACCGTTCCGAAAACAAATCCGGCCATAAGTCCCGGCGCGGTTCCCCAGCGCACCGCATAGATTATTATGGGTATCATTACAAAATCGATAGAGCCGCCGTACATCAGCCCTATGGGTATCTCGATAAAGCTCAGGACATAGGCCATTGCCGCCACCAATGCGCCTTCCGAAAGCATTCTGACCCTGTTCTTCTGTGTGTTCATTTTGTTTTCTCCTTTCTCATTTCCCGTACCCTTCGGCAATAAGAAAGGCCGCAGGATAAACCTGCGGCCAAAACAGCTATAACTATACTACAGCTTCCTACGCCGGCATTATCCGGATCAGGTTAAGGGTCCCGAGACTATATCCCGATCTCAGCCGGCCTATGCCAGCCCCCCTGTGTTTGATTTTACACTATGATAATACTACCAATAAAATGATTTGTCAACAGCCGTAATTACTGCTGAGCCATCATGCTGTTATAGAGCCTTTCTTCAAGCTCCTTTGCAGCATTGTGTCCCATCTTCTTATGACGGTGATTCATAGCTGCGACCTCGATGATAACGGCGAGGTTACGGCCGGGACGGACAGGTATCGTCAGCGAAGGAACATTGATTCCCATGATCTCGGTATAGCTGTCTTCCAGGCCCATACGGTCATAAACCTTATTATCGTCCCATCTCTCAAGGTTAATGACCAGTTCGATCTTCTCAGTGGGCTTAACTGCCGACATACCGAACAGACGGCGAACATCGACGATGCCGATGCCGCGCATCTCCATCAGATAACGGATCATCTCGGGTGCCGAACCGACAAGGCTCTTTGCCGAAACCTTCTTGATCTCAACAGCATCATCGGCAACAAGACGGTGGCCGCGCTTGAGGAGCTCAATAGCGGTCTCGCTCTTACCTACGCCGCTGTCACCCACAAGGAAGATGCCTTCGCCGTATACTTCGAGGAGGACACCGTGGCGCGTGATGCAGGGAGCCAGATGAACATTGAGCGACGAGATCATCGATGCAATCAGAGGCGAAGCATGCTCCTGAGACTTTGCAACCGTAACACCATATTTTTCAGCACTGCGAATGCAAGGCGCATGGATATTACTGTCTACCGAAAGGATCATCAGAGGAACGCCACGGGAGAAGATCTCATCAAACATCTTTTCCTGCTTCTCTTCAGTGAACTGATTGATATACAAAGACTCCATTTCGCCAATGACCTGAATACGGTCGTTATTGAAGCCTTCGAAGAAACCGGCAAGCTGAAGGCCGGGACGGTTTACACTGGGGCTGCAGATCTCTCTTTCAAGATATCCCTCAGGACCATAAAGCACCTCGAGCTTAAACTCGCGGAGAACTTCGTGCATCATAATATTGTTTCTGAACTCTGCCATAGGTAGCACTCCTTGGTTGAACATCTGTTTTAATGCTTATAATATTGTTATTATATACCATGCTACCTCAAAATGCAATGAATTAGAAGTGTCAAAACTTTTTTATATTCACGAAAGAAAACTCTTTACTTTTCGAAAAAAACATAGTATCATAACCATTACGGCCTGAAGTTTGCTGCTATTTCAACAGGCTGTGACCATTGCCCAAAGCTCAATAAAAAACTTTGAAAAACTCGATAAATTATTTAAATTTTTCTCTTGCTTTATGAGACCGGTTGTGGTATTATATCTTTTGTTATGTAATCAATTATAAGGAGGTGCAGAGAAATGGCAAAGTGTGATATCTGTAACAAGGGCGTTACCTTCGGCATCAAGGTTTCCCACTCTCACAGAAGAACAAACAGACCCTGGAAGCCTAACGTAAAGCGTGTAAAGGCTATCGTAAACGGCACTCCCACTCATGTTAATGTTTGTACTCGCTGCCTGCGCTCGGGTAAGGTTACAAGAGCTATCTAACTTCTCTTGCCCTACCTTTCGGATTTATCTGAATAAAAGCACAATTATCCCGTCCGATATTCGGCCGGGATTTTTTGTTTATATCTTTCTTTTCACACACAAAAAAGCCATCCCGTTTTTCCTCGGGATGGCTTAATATTTATTCAGCTATTATTTCCAGAACTCGCTCTTGCCTGCGCGGGCAAAAAGCTCGGTTGCCGTCTGCTTGAGTGTCTTGTTCTCAAAAAGCAGGCCATACATCGCTTCGGACAGAGGCAGCTCGATGCCGCTTCCCTGCGCAAGATGATGCACCGCTTCGGTAGCAAAATAACCCTCGACAACAGCACCTACCTTCTTTACAGCCTCATCAGGCTTCTCTCCTGCGCCGATCATAAGGCCGGCACGGCGGTTTCGCGAATGGTTGGATGTGCAGGTAACGATCAGATCCCCCACACCCGAAAGACCGCCAAAAGTCTCCTTCTGACCGCCAAGATACTCACCAAAACGCGACATCTCGGCAATTCCGCGAGTCATAAGCATAGCTTTTGTGTTGTCGCCATAGCCTGCACCGTCGCTGATACCGACTGCCAGAGCCATGATATTCTTCATAGCACCGCCCAGCTCAGCACCTACAATGTCGGTGTGTGTATAGACGCGGAAGAATCCGTTCATGAAGGCAGCCTGAACTTCCTTTGCAGCCTCAATATCTTCCGATGCCGCAACGATTGCTGTGGGAACACCTCTCGAGACCTCCTCGGCATGAGAAGGACCTGTCAGGGCGACTATTCTGCCCTTCTCTCCCAGCGCCTTGCGAAGGCTGTCGCTGAGCAGGCAGTAGCCGTTGGACTTGTCGAAGCCCTTGGACAGCAGAACCACAACTGTGTCCTCTGCAATATGCTCTTTGAGCTTGAGTGCTGTGGAATACACCGCAAAAGAAGGCACCGCAACAACGACGATGCCGCAGCCCTGAGCACAGGACATGTCCATCGTGAACCTGATATTCTCGCTGAGCTTTACACCGGGCAGCAGCTTTTCGTTGCCGCGTGTTTCGGTCAGGAGATTATATTCATCCTCGAGGAAGCACCAGACGCTTACGTCATGGCCGTTGCTCTCGAGCAGACTGCTGACGGCCAGACCCCAGCCGCCGCATCCGATGACAGATATTTTCATTTTACTTGCCTTTCTTTCCGAAGCGCGACTCAGTGCCGTTCATCAGGCGCTTTATGTTGCTTCTGTGCAGATAGATAATAAAAATACATACATATACGGCAAAGAACATATATGCCGTACCCAATGCCGTGCCCATGACACCCCTGTAGAAAAACCATGTAACAAAGGGAAAGCTGAGCGCGACAATGATAGTAGAGATGGAAACTATTCTCGTGGAGAATGCAAAACCAAAGAAAATCACTGCCTCCAGAAGGAATATCCTCCAATCAAGGGCCAGCATACATGCAGCCGAACATGCAGCCGCCTTGCCGCCCTTGAAGTTATAATAGATGGGGTATGCATGGCCGATCGTGACACCGATGCCGCAGGCAACGATGGCAAAATCGCCCAGAAGCAGCCTGCCGATGGCAACTGCCGCAAGAGTCTTTGCAAAGTCGATGATGATGGTCATAGCAGCCTTCTTGAGGCCGTATGTCCTCAGCATATTAGTCGTACCCGCATTGCCACTGCCATGATTTCGGATATCATCTTTATAGAAGAACCTCGAAACCGTGATCGAACCGCTGATCGAGCCGAACATGTATCCTATCAGCGCAGAAAGAATCCACGCCCAGACCTTGGATGCATACATGACTTATTCCTTTTCTCCCCTCTGACGAACGATCATCTTGATGGGAGTGCCATGGAATCCGTATACGTCACGAAGCCTGTTCTCAAGGTATCTGAGATAGGAATAATGGAACAGCTTTGCATCGTTGCAGAAACAAACGAACGTGGGAGGCCTTACACCTACCTGAGTCATATAATAGACCTTAAGTCTGCGTCCCTTGTCCGTAGGAGGCTGGACACGGGCTGTTGCATCGGCCAAAATGGTATTGAGCATACCGGTCGTTACGCGCATATTATTGGAAGCATATACTTCCTGGATCTTAGCAAAGAGATTTTCGACTCTGAGGCCTGTCTTTGCCGAGATGAACATAATGGGTGCATACGGCATATATGCCAGCTGTGTGCGGACCTTTTTCTCATATTCTGCCTGAGTGGATGTTTCCTTCTCGATAAGATCCCACTTGTTGATAACGATAATGACCGCCTTGCCGCTGTCGTGAGCCATACCGGCGATCTTTGTATCCTGGTCGGTAACACCGTCCTGAGCATCGATCATCAGAAGGCATACATCGGCGCGTTCGATAGCCATAACCGCACGCATGACCGAGAACTTCTCGATCTCTTCATTTACCTTTGAATGCTTACGGATGCCGGCTGTGTCGATAAACAGATATTTATCGTCGCCTCTTGTGACAACGCTGTCGATGGCATCGCGTGTGGTGCCGGGGATATCACTTACGATAACTCGTTCTTCACCAACGATGCGGTTGGTAAGCGAGCTTTTGCCTGCATTGGGTTTGCCGATAAGGGCGACCTTGATCATGCCCTCTTCTTCATCGGTATCGTAGGTCTCCGCGGGGAAATGCTCGAAGCATCTGTCGAGAAGGTCGCCTGTACCATAGCCGTGCATTGCCGAAATGCCTACGGGATCGCCCATGCCGAGATTATAGAACTCATAGAAATCGGCAGGAGGATCACCCGGTGTGTCGAGCTTGTTTACACAAAGCACAACGGGCTTCTTGGAACGCTGGAGCATGGCTGCAACATCGGCATCAGCCGCTGTTACACCGGTCCTGACATCGGTTACAAGGATAACGACATCGGCATGGCTGATGGCGATATATGCCTGCTCGCGCATAAAGCGAAGGATCTCATTGTCTGTTTTGGGCTCGATACCGCCTGTATCGATGATGTCGAAGGCACGGCCTCTCCACTCGGCTCTGGCGTAGATTCTGTCGCGGGTAACGCCGGGAGTGTCTTCAACGATGGCTGCGTTCTTACGCTCGGCCAGACGGTTGAAGAGCAGAGATTTGCCAACATTAGGTCTGCCTACTATTGCCACTACGGGCCTGCTCATGGTAAACCAATCCTTTCTGTTATATAGATAAAGTGTGCAGGAGGCACACCGTTATTCGTGAACTTCTCAGACTTATATATGATTAATTATGCCATCTTTTCACGGCATCGTCAATCATTTAAACAATCTAAGCAATAAAAAAGTCTGTAAAAAACAAAATAGAGAAGCGGGAATCCCCTCTTCTCTACTTTCAGTCTTAAATCAATTAAGCCTCAACAGCCATAACTGTACGGCCATTGTATGCACCGCAAGCCTTGCAAGCTCTGTGCGAGAGTACGGGCTCACCGCACTTGGGGCACTTGGAAACATTGGGAAGGTCGAGCTTCCAATGAGCGCTGCGCCTCTTATCTCTTCTCTGTCTGGAAATTTTACCCTTAGGTACTGCCATTTCTTTTCGCCTCCTCACTATATCTTAAACGTTATTTATTGATTATAAAATTAATCGCGTTTTTTAAGCAGATCCTGCAATACAGCAAGCCTGGGATCTACCTCTTTGCGGTTGCAACCGCATTCACCCTCATTGAGGTCATGTCCGCACTTTACGCACAGACCCTTGCAGTCGGGTTTGCAGAGAACGACGGGATCCATATCGAGCAGCAACTCGGGAACCAGGATATCGTCAAGCTCTACATTGTCGGTCTCGACAAAGATGATGTCGTCCATCTCTTCATTGTCGATCTGACGTGTAAGGATCAGGGATACATCCATGATCTTATCGTATTTTACCTCTCTGAGGCAGCGGGCACAAGCCGTTGTGACTGTGGCCTCGATGGTAGCCTCCAGGGCAAACGCTCCGTTCTTGTCCTCAACCGAACCGTATACGGTAACAGGATCGACGAAGGGATACTCGCCCGAGATCTCTATTGAGCTGAGGTCTATATCGTAATCAAAATCTATTCTCTTTTCTTTAGAAGTGACAACGTCACCCAGACCAACGATCATAGATACAGTCCTCTCAAAATAATACGAATATCATTATACAAACGCAGGACACCTTTGTCAAGGATTTTCTTTTCCAAAAACAAAGGCTTTTTCATGTCCCTTACATATACTTCTCCTACTCATATGGCAGAAGCACACTTGATTTATTATAGTGATAAGAAGGCTCTTTGTCAAGCAAAGTCGTTCTTTCACGCGCATCTTTTTGCTCTGTGACATTCCAAAAGTCTTTTTTACGTTATCCTCCCTTATTGCAGCAGATAATATATCGGTTTTTAAACACATTTCTTTGATACAGCTATTTATTTTTATGTGTAAATATGCTAAAATCTGTTTATACACTATATTATTATAGGGGTTTATTGATTTTAATGAAAGAGTTTAAAATAAACAGAAACGATGCAGGACAGCGCCTTGACAAATATCTTGCCAAGGCAGTTCCCCTTCTTCCCGGCGGACTTATGCATAAATATCTTCGACTCAAGCGCATCAAGCTCAACGGAAAGCGCTGCGAGGCTGCTCAGAAGCTGGTGGAGGGCGAT